>JAGHBX010000247.1 GCA_021160785.1 Planctomycetota bacterium
CAAGTGAATATAGCAGGGATTAGCCGTGCATTCGTATAGTATTGAAAGATTCAATACGGATGTGTTTTTGCGCCAAGGTGAATTTATTGGCGTTGTTCGTACTTCAGGGACACTGCAAGCGAACAGTTTATCGCCGGGAGGCCGATGCTATGCCTGAGTAAGCGATAAAATGTGGGAAGTGTTGCGAGTGATTTGTTCGTTTTGCAGCGAAACTAAAGTGGTTGCCTGAAGGTTTCCACTTTTTTTATTTTCAGTAACAGGGAAGATGACGATATGAATCAGGAATTGATAAGAATAGTTGATAATATCGCCCGAGACAAGAACATCGATCGGGAGTCGATATTTCAGGATCTCGAGGCGGCGATGGTGTCTGCTATCCGCAAGTCCTATGGTCGTGACGATGCTGATGTGGATGTCGTGGTGAATATCGACCGTTCCACGGGCGCGATCAGCGCTTACAAGGACGAGGAAGAGATCGATATCCGCCGTTTGGGCCGGATCCCGGCGCAGACTGCCAAACAGGTGATGATTCAGAAGATCAAGGCCGACGAGCGCGACAGTATTTTCGCCGAGTATGTTCAGCGAAAGGGTGAGATAATCAACGGTATCGCCGGGCGGTACGAAGGCGGTTCTCTGGTCATCAACTTCAGCCGGGCCGAGGGTGTAATGCCCAAGGGCGAGCAGATCATCGGCGAGACGCATCATCCGGGCGAGCGTATCCGCTGCCTGATTCTCGATGTGCGGGAGATGGCCAGCCAGGTGAAAATCGTTCTTTCCCGAACGCATCCCGATTTTATCCGCAGGCTGTTCGAACTGGAGGTGCCGGAAGTCGCCGAGGGGATCATCGAGATCAAGGTGCTGGCGCGCGAGGCCGGGTATCGCACAAAAGTGGCGGTGAATTCCAACGATGACAAGGTCGACGCCGTCGGCGCTTGTGTGGGCGTCAGGGGCAGCCGGATAAGGAATATCGTCGACGAATTGGGCGGCGAGAAGATAGACATTGTTCGCTGGAGCGACTCGTCGCAAATATTGATAGCCAATGGACTTAAACCGGCTGAGGTAAGCGAAATCGCTATATGCTTTGAACTCGGGCGTGCAACGGTCGTAGTCAGCGAGGACCAGTTGAGTTTGGCTATCGGCAAGCACGGGCAGAATGTCCGTCTGGCGGCACGACTGACGGGGTGGGACATCGACATACTGACGCCGTCGGAATATAACCGCGAAGTCGAGCGTTTGTCGGCATGTCTGAAGGATGTCGAAGGTATCGACGATACGTTCGTGGACAAGCTGTTGGCGCTGGGCATCATTTCGGTTCTCGATCTCGAAGAGGTGGGTCTGACTCCGCTGGTGGAGGAACTGGGCGTCGAAACGAGCCTGGCGGAGACTATTGTTGCGGGGGCATCGGAAGAAGCGAAGCGATTAGCTGCTGAAAAAAGCAAGAAACAGGCCGAAGGTCTTCTCGAGCAGGACAAGAAGGAAGAAATTGACGCGGGAGGTATTTGAATTTAATAGAGCATGACGAGAGTAAGTTTGAAATTGTGGAGATAGCGGTTTGGCTAAAGCGACGACAAGAGTTCACTTATTAGCCAAGGAACTCGGTGTAAAGAGCAAGTCGATAGTTGAGAAATGTCAGGCTGAGGGTCTGGACATCAAGAATCATATGTCTACGATTTCAGCGGGGCTTGCTGCGACGATTCGCGAGTGGTTCAGTGAAGGTGAGCACACGACTGCTGTCGAGACGGCCAAACGTGTGGACCTGAAGAAGGTTCGGGTCAAGCGTCCGAAGAAAAAAACAAAGAAAGCCGAGGCCGAAGAAAGCGCCGCCGAGGAGGCTGCTGTAATTGAAGCGGCAGACGGTGTAGAAGTCGCCGAGCCCAAAGAGACGGTCGAAGCCGCCCAGGTGGCCGAAGTTGCCGAGCCGGCGGTGGTCGCCGAGGAAGCGGCCGAAGAGGTTGAGGCTGAACCTGCCAAAAAGAAGAAAACTGCCAAGAAGAAGGTTGCCAAAAAGAAACCCGCCGAGCCGGAACCTGAACCGGAGCCTATAGTTCCTGCCGGTCCGATGCTTGACAAGCCCAAGCCTGCCAAGCTGGCCGGCCCGCGTGTGGTTCGTGTGGAAGCGGTGGAGCCGGTTGAAACTCGACCCAGGCGTAGAGGGCCGTCGCGCCCGTCCAGAAGTCGTTTTGACAAGCCGATTTCCGAACCTCTTATGCCCCAGGTGGAGATAGCCGGTGCCGGCAAGGGCAAAAAGGGTCGTGACCGGACGCGCGGACGTCGCAAGGATGTGGGAGATGCAGCCGGCGGAGTGAAAAAGCCCCGCCAGGCTCCAACAAAGCGGATGCGTGCAAGGGATATCGAGGAACGTGCGGCACGGCTGGCTGCGGCGCGTGGAGAATCGCTTCGGTCAAGGCCTTCGCGCCACATCGAAACGAAGAAGTCTTTGGACACGGCTCAGTTGGAAAGGCCGGAAAAGGCTAACATCAGTGAGCCCATTACGGTCAAGGATCTCAGCGCGGCGCTGCTGGTCAAAGTCAGCGAAATTATCGGCCGACTGATGCAGCAGGGGCATATGGCAACGGCCAACCAGGTTATTGCCACTGATCTTGCCGAACTGATTGCGATGGATTTGGGAACGGAGCTGATTGTTGAACGCAGGCAACTGTTAGTCGAGAAAATAGCGCAGGAGTTTGAAAACGCCGAGCGAAAGAATGTAACGAAACGTTCGCCGGTGGTGACCATGCTGGGTCATGTTGACCACGGCAAGACGAGCTTGTTGGACAGGATTCGTTCGACGAGTGTGGCTTCCGGTGAGGCCGGCGGAATTACCCAGCACATCGGGGCCTCCCTTGTGGAGTGGAAGGGGCGAAAGGTTACCTTCCTCGATACGCCGGGCCATGAGGCGTTTACGGCGATGCGGGCGCGCGGAGCTAATATGACCGACATCGTTGTGCTGGTCATTGCCGCCGACGACGGTGTCATGCCGCAAACTATTGAGGCGGTCCATCATGCAAAGGCTGCGGATGTGGAGATTATTGTTGCGTTGAATAAGATTGATTTGCCGGGCGTCGATATCAACCGGGTTTACGGGCAGTTGGCTGAGCACGAGCTTACGCCGACGGAATGGGGCGGCGAGACGGAGGTGGTTAAGACCAGCGCGACAACCGGTGAGGGGATCGAAGATTTGATCGAACACCTTGACTATATTGCCGACTTGAAGGATTACAAGGCCGACAGTGAAATACCCGCCGCCGGATGGGTTATCGAAGCGAAAATGACTACGACGCAGGGAATTGTAGCGACACTGCTGATCAAGGAGGGCAGGCTTGCCAAGGGCGATATTATCATAGCGGGGACTGGTTTCGGTCGTGTGCGGACACTCAAGGACAGCCGTGGTCGCCGCATCGAGTCGGCGACGAGTTCGATGGCGGTGGAGGTAGCAGGCCTTAGCGATGCCCCACAGGCCGGGGACAAGTTCTTCTGTGTGGATAATCTGAATACCGCCAAGAACGCCGCCGAAGAGAACAAGATTCGCTCGCGTGAAAAGTCGCTGGCTCAGCGGTCGCAGATTACGCTTGATAACCTCTTCACCCATATCGAGGCCGGCCGGATCAAGGAATTGAACCTGATCGTGAAGGCGGACGTGCAGGGTTCGGTGGACGTACTCGAGCAATACCTGACGGACCTGAGCACGGATGAAGTCAAGATCAAGATCCTTCATAGCGCCGTGGGTGGAATCAGCGAAGGTGATATTGTGTTGGCCGAGGCCTCGGGGGCGATTGTGATCGGGTTTAATGTGGTTCCGGACGAACGTGTCCGGGAAATCGCCGAGTCGAAGGGTGTGGATGTGCGGCTGTACAATATTATTTATCGAATAACCGAAGACCTGAAGGATGCTATGGTAGGCCTTTTGGAGCCCGAGTTCCAGGAGCGTCACCTTGGCAGGCTGGTGGTCCGGGAGACGTTCAAGGTTTCCAGCATAGGCACGATAGCAGGGTGTTATGTGGAGAGCGGCGTGGTCAAGAATAAGGCTAAACTGCGTCTGACTCGAGACGGCATTGTGCTGAAGGATGACTGCAAGATCGAGTCGTTGAAGCATTTCAAGGACGATGCCAAGGAGGTCCGGGCCGGACTCGAGTGCGGAATCAAGATCACCGGCTTTGACGACATCAAGAGGGATGACGTATTCGAGGCGTATGAGATTGTCGAGGTTGCCCGGACCCTCTAATCAAATTTTACTGAAGTTTTGAAAAATTGCGGTTTGATACGTATGGCGTCAACAAGTGGACCATCAAGAAGGCAGGAGAAAGTGGCCCGGGTAATCAGGGAGTCGGTCAGCGATACCATAGCCAATCGCCTCAGCGACCCCCGAATTCAGGGCATTGTCAGTGTGACAGAGGTTGATATTTCGCCCGATTTGCGTAACGCCGATGTTTTCCTGAGCATCATGGCAACCGATGAAAAGCATCGCAGAAGAACGCTGCAAGGTATTCAGCATGCCGAGCGACATATACAGGCGCGGCTCGGCAAGAAGATGACATCGAAGTTTTGTCCGCGGCTGCATTTTTACGAGGACACAAAATTGAGCAAGACATTAGAGACTTTGCGATTGATTGACATCGCGGCCGAGGAGTTCAGGGCGGGCGAAGATCAGACGGAAACGGACACAGAAGGCGAACAGGATTGAGTTGACCGGCAGGGACACATGAAAAACAGTAAACAATACGCCAAGGCAATCGGTAAGCTTTACCGTTCTTTGAAGAAGAAACACGGCAAGGTGAAGGCGGTGGAGTTTGACGACCCCGTGGAAGCGATTGTATATGCGATCATAAGCGAAAACGTCCGGTCGTCAAAGGCCAGGTCGATTCGCAAACGCATCAATGAGCACTTCATCAACCTGAATGACCTGCGTGTATCGCGGACTGAGGAGATCTCCGAAGTGTTGGGTTCGGGTTCGTCGGCTGCCAGGCGCACGGCGGACAGGTTGACGGAGGTGCTGAACGCGATTTTCCACGAGTTTGACAAGGTAGGCATGGAAGAACTCAAGGAAATGGGCAAGCGCCAGGGACACAAAGAGTTGGAGAAGCTCCAGCCGGCGGGACGGTTTGCCGTGGATTACTGTTTTCTTACGGCGCTTGGCGGCCATGCGATTCCTCTGACGCCGCGAATGATCGAATACCTCAAGGCCGACGCCTTGGTTGACCCCGCGGCAACGGATGAAGATATCGCGAGTTTTCTCGAGAGGCAGATTTTAGCAGACAGCGATTACGAATTCTATTCGCTTTTGCGGCGCCAGAGCGAGGCGTCCAGCAAGAAATTCAAGCCTCCCGCCAAGGCGGCGGCGCAGGTAGAGGCTGTCAAGGTTGAAGCGGCGGCGGATAAAGTAAACGAGAAAAAGATCGCTGCAAAAAAGGTGAAGGCGAAAAAGAATACGGCAACCAGAAAAAAAACAGTAACCCCAAAAAAGAAATAGTGGAAGTTGAAAGGGAGATGAGATTTTGTCGGAAAAGGTATTGAAATTAGGTGTTCCCAAGGGCAGCCTTCAAAAGGCAACCTTTGATCTGTTTGAACGGGCCGGTTTTAACGTGTCCGGCTATGAGCGAAGCTATTTCCCCCGGATCGACGACGATGAGATTCAGTTGATTCTGCTTCGTGCGCAGGAAATGAGCCGGTATGTCGAAGACGGCGTGCTTGATGCGGGTTTTACGGGCTATGACTGGATAGTGGAAAACGACTCGGATGTGCGCGAGGTTTGTGAGCTTTGTTACAGCAAGGCGACAAGTCGGCCGACCAAGTGGGTGCTGGCGGTTCCGAACGAATCGAATATCAGCCGTCCGGAAGATCTCGCAGGCGGTATCATCGCAACCGAACTGGTCAACGCGACAAAGAAGTACTTTGCCGACAAAAACATCGATGTCAAGGTGGAGTTTAGTTGGGGCGCAACCGAGGTCAAGGCCCGGCTGGTCGACGGGATTGTCGAACTGACGGAGACGGGCTCGTCGCTGCGGGCCAATAACCTGAAAGTTATCGATACGATCATGACCTCGACAACGCGGTTTATCGCCAACAAAAAGGCCTGGGACGATGAGTTCAAACGGCAGAAAATCGATAATATTGCAATTTTGCTCAACGCCGCCATCGATGCAAAGACGACGGTCGGCATGAAAATGAACGTGAAGAAGAACGACCTCGAAAAGGTACTGAAGATTCTGCCGGCGGAGAAGAGCCCCACTGTGTCGACACTTGCCGACAGTGAGTATGTGGCTGTGGAGATTATCGTTGCCGACGGTATCGAGCGGCGGCTGATGCCGGAATTGAAGCGAGCGGGTGCTTCGGGGATTTTTACTTACCCGTTGAACAAGGTTATTCATTAGGTGGAAGGTGAGATATGTCAGGACATTCTCATTGGGCGGGTATAAAGCACAAGAAGGCGGCTAATGACGCCAAGCGCGGCAGGGTCTGGAGCAAGATTGCGCGGATGATTATTGTGGCGGCGAAAGCCGGCGGCGGGGACCCTGCGCAGAATCTTACGCTGAGGTACGCTATCGACAAGGGCAAGGCGGCGAACATGCCGAAGGACACGATTGAAAAGGCCGTGAAGAAAGGTACAGGCGAGTTAGGCGCGATAAACTATGAAGACGTCTTGTACGAGGGTTACGGGCCGGGCGGTGTCGCCGTGATGGTGGACGGCCTGACGGACAATCGTAATCGGACGGCGCCTGAGATAAAGAAGATTTTTGAAAAACGCGGCGGCTCTCTCGGCGCAAGCGGCTGTGTGAACTGGATGTTCAGCAAGAAGGGGCTGATTACTGTCCGGGCCGATGCCATTGCCGAAGACGATCTGATGGAGATTGCTTTGTCAGCGGGGGCCGACGACATGGACAATACCGGCGAAGTCTACGAACTGACCTGTGAGGCGGGCGCTTATGAGCAACTCAAGAATGGGCTTGAGGAAAAAAAGATTCCGACCGAAGTAGCTGAGATATTGATGGTTCCGCAGAACACGGTGCCGGTTGCCGACGCCAATACCGCCAGGAAAATTCTGAGTCTTATGGAAGACCTGGAAGACCATGACGATGTCCAGAATGTTTATGCCAATTTCGATATTCCCGACGACATCATCGCAAAGGTCGAGGAGTAATACCTTCACTTGCGTTATGGCCGATAATCCGCCATCACTTTGGCTTCGCATAATTCGTTACCTCCTTATACGCAAAGTTCTGTTCTGGCCCGGTTCAGAAAAAAGCCCTGATGAATTCATCAGGGCTTTTTGTAAACAAACTGACACGCTGAATATATCTACACCTTGTCGGCGTCAGGCACCTGGAATCCAGGGCGATTGGCATTCTTCAACAACTCGTTGGCTTCCGTGGCGAAGTCTCCTGTGTGGCGTTCGGTTTTCGGGTCGAAGGTCAGCCATGGCCCCACGGTGTAGGTAGTTCCATCTTCCGGAAGGCCGACGCCCTTGCTCATGATCTCGTGGAGTTTCATGAAATGTTCATAAGCATCTTTGTTGTCACCGAAACGCCCCGCCTTGGCATTGAAAGGCAAACTCTTGCCCAGACGATAGGAGTTGTTCATAAGGTGGCCCACAACGCATCCCCTGTGGGCGTCGTGGACATTGCCATTAGCCATCTTTGGATCACCGGCCCGGCAAGCGGCGATGAAACTGCCCCAGTTCCCTCCAGAGGTGACATGACCCTTTGGAATGTCGAATTTTTCTCCCTTGTCGCTGCCCTTGGGGTAGTATCGATTCCCGATGATCTTGCCGCCATCCTCGAAATAGTACTCGTTCTCAACCTGGCGTTTATAGCCTTTATAGTTGACGTTGCGAACATTGAAGAACACGTATTGTCCGTTGGGGTATTCCGCCATGCCGAACATGGTGTTTGGCGTCTCACCCTGATCGTCCCAGGCAAAGCGTCCACCGAGCGCCATGGCGCGGATGGGAGTTGTCAGCCCCTTGTCCAATGCCCAGTAGGCCATATCGAGTTGGTGGGTGCCCTGGTTATTCATGTCGCCGTTGCCGCTTTCCCAGAACCAGTGCCAGTTGTAATGGACGTAATTGGCGTGGTATTGATCGATGACCGCAGGGCCGCGCCAGAGATTCCAGTCCAGATTGGCTGGGGCAACCGAGGGACTCTTGAAACCGATGCTGCTGCGCGGTTTGCAGCAGTATCCATACGAGATTTTCATCTTGCCGAACTTGCCGGACCGTATGAGATCGTGCAGGCCGGCGTTACCGGCATCGCTGCGCCTCTGCGTTCCATGTTGAATGACCACGCCGTATTTCTTTTGAGCCTCCACAGCAACGCGACCCTCCGTGATATCATGGCTCATGGGTTTTTCCACGTAGACATGTTTACCGGCTTGGGCTGCCCAGATGGTCATGAGCGAATGCCAGTGATTCGGCGTGGCGATGGAAATCGCATCCAGATTCTTGTCGTCGAGTGCCTGGCGAACATCCGCTATGCCTTTGGGAGTGTACTTGCCGCCGGTCTTTTTGGCAACGTCCTTTAGTCTTCGTTCGAGCACCTGACTGTCGGGATCGATCAGATATGCGATTTCCACATTGTCCTGTCCCAGCCAGCCGCCGATGTGGCTGCCGCCCCGACCGTTTAGGCCCGCCACAGCGATACGCAGACGATTGTTGGCGCCTATGACCCGGGCGCTGGATTGGGCGCTGCCGCATACCGCAAATGCAGTTCCGGCGGCTAACGAGTGTTTTAGAAAATCGCGTCTACTTGTCTTTGACATCTCACATACTCCTAATTAAGTTAACAACTGAATGGTTAGAGCAATATACGGAACCCAAGCATTAGACAACCTTGGGCTGGAATCTCCCATGTACCCTCATAATGTCTCCGCCTGCATACCATTGCAGACTATCATACTCTGCATGCCACTTCATTGCAACCCAATATCGAAACCGACATTTCCCCCTTAAACGCTCAAAAAGCATGTTTCAGTCCAATTCCACTAAAAAAAATGCGAGTTTGTACGCGGATAACTACTGGATGCCCACCTGTAGCGTGCGTTCTATCTCAAAAGCGGCGTGGGTTACCTGTAGATTCCTGAATTGTGGCACTTACTTGCTTATTATTGGTGCGTGAGAAAAAATTTGGGCTTTTTTTGTTGAAAATCTTTGGCGGGCTGATAAGATAATGACCAACTTTCGCTCCATTACGGTGTTCTGGAGCAAAGGTATTCTGAGTTTTTTTAGAAAGGGCACGGTATATAAATGGCAGAACAGGGAAAAAAGGGCATGGAGTCTTTTATGACGGAGGGACGGACCTTTCCGCCGCCTGCGAATATCCAGGCGAATGCCTATGTCAAGAGTGAGGAAGATTATCAGAAGATGTGGACTCAGTCGGTCAACGATCCTGACGGTTTCTGGCTGGAGCAGGCCAAGACGCTTAGCTGGGTTAAAGAGCCGACGAAGAGTCTGGAATACACATGGGACACCAAGGCACGCAAGATCGAGCATACCTGGTTTGCCGACGGCGAGTTGAACGTCTCCTATAACTGCCTTGACCGGCATCTGGGCACGCCGATCGCCAAGAAGACGGCGATTTTGTGGCAGGGCGAGGCCGAAGACGCCGTTAAGAAGTACACATACGAAGAGCTTCACAAGGAAGTATGCAAGTTCGCCAATGTGATGAAGGCCAAGGGCGTCAAGAAGGGCGACCGCGTCGCTATCTATATGCCGATGGTTCCCGAACTTGCCATCGTCATGCTCAGTTGCACGCGGATCGGGGCGATCCATTCGATCATTTTCGGCGGCTTCAGCGCCGACGCCATCAAGGGCAGGGTCAACGATTCGGACTGCAAAATGCTCATCACATCCAACGTCTCGCTGCGTGCGGGCAAGCACATCCACTTGAAGAATATCGCCGACGAGGCGATTATCGATTGTCCTACAATCGAAAGCGTGATCGTTGTCAGCGTCAATGACGAACCCTGCGAGATGAAGGAAGGTCGCGACACGTGGTATCATGACGAAATCGCAAGGGTATCGGATAAGTGCGCCCCGGAGCCGATGAACGCCGAGGATCCGCTGTTCATCCTTTACACCTCCGGCTCGACCGGCACGCCCAAGGGCGTGGTGCACACGACCGGCGGCTACCTGATGCACACGACGATGACGCACAAATACGTTTTCAACATTCACGACGACGACATATACTGGTGCACCGCCGATATCGGCTGGGTGACCGGTCACAGCTACATCGTTTACGGCCCATTGGCCAACGGCAGCACGTCGCTGATGTTCGAGGGCGTTCCGACATATCCCGATGCAGGTCGATTTTGGCATATCTGCGACAAATTCGGCGTAACTGTTTTCTATACGGCGCCGACTGCGATTCGGGCGCTGATGCGTCATGGTGATGAGTGGGTCGAGAAGTATAAACTCGATACGATGCGTATTCTCGGCTCGGTCGGCGAACCGATTAACCCCGAGGCGTGGATGTGGTATTATGAAAAGGTCGGTCATGGTAAATGCCCGATTGTCGATACATGGTGGCAGACCGAAACGGGCGGCTTTATGATCTCCCCGTTGCCCGGCAAAGACACTCTCAAGCCCGGCAGTGCATCGCGACCGTGTTTCGGCGTCGATCCGGTGGTCCTGCGAGACGACGGCACGCCGTGCGACACCAACGAGGGCGGCAAGCTCTGCATTCGCAAGCCCTGGCCCGGCATGATGAGGACCATGTGGGGCGACCATGACAGATTCGTCGATACATACTTCACGATGTACGACAACATATATTTTGCCGGCGACGGCTGCCGGATCGACGATGACGGCGATTACTGGCTGATGGGTCGAATCGACGACGTGGTCAATGTTTCCGGGCACAGAATCGGCACCGCTGAGGTCGAAAGCGCATTGGTCAGCCACGACAGTGTTGCAGAGGCCGCCGTTACGCCCATACCGCACGAAATCAAGGGGCAGGGGCTGTATGCATACGTTACGCTTGTAAACGGCATTGCCGAAACCGATGAGCTCAAGAAGGAATTGGTCAAGCACGTCCGCACGGAGATCGGACCCATCGCCACACCCGAGGCGATTCAGTTTGCACCCTCCCTGCCCAAAACACGGTCGGGCAAGATTATGCGGCGCATCCTGCGCAAGATCGCCGAACGCGATACTGGCAACCTTGGCGACGTTTCGACGCTGGCCGATCCAAGCGTGGTCGAATCGCTTATCGAGGGGCGGGATTAGTCCGAAATACATACATGTAGAAAATGCCGGAGGCGCTTGCACCTGTGCCTCCGGCATATTTTTCCTGAAAGGATCGATTAATGAGTGAGCAGATTTCCGCGCCAGATGCATCGCAGATCAACCATGGCTGGAGTGTAACCTTCGCCGGACTCGGCGTAAACCTCGCACTCGGAATACTATACACATGGTCGGTGATCAGCAAAGGTATCCCCGCCGAATGGGGGTGGAATGAATCTGACAAGTCATGGCCCTATTCGGTTGCTTGCCTGGTCTTTTGTCTGATCATGGTCCCTGCCGGAAGAATGCAGGACAAGTTCAGTCCTCGACTGGTTGCTTCTATCGGCGGCATACTCGTTGGCGTCGGTTTTATCGTTGCAAGCTTTACAACTTCGCTGGTCGGTTTCATTTTGGCATTCGGAGTCCTCGCAGGCGCCGGGATCGGTTTTGGATATGCATCTGCAACTCCACCTGCGATAAAGTGGTTTCCCGCAGCAAAAACAGGGACCATCGCAGGACTCGTCGTTTCAGGTTTCGGACTTGCTTCCGTATATGCCGCTCCTCTGGCGAAATGGCTCATGACAGCATTCAGTTTTCAGACAATGCTCCTGGTCCTGGGGATCCTGTTCTTGGCAGTCATTACCGGCGTAAAACCAATTGTTATGACCTTATGGAACGGACTTGCTGTAAACCTGAAGGCTCCTCCCGCCGGATACGCGCCACAGGAAACCGTCAAAAAGAGAATCGAGATCGTACACGACAAGGAAAATCTCGGGCCCATAGAAATGCTCAAAACCGTTCAATTCTATATGATCTGGTTCATGTATGCATGTGGCGCCGGCGCCGGGCTCATGATCATTTCAAAGCTTGCCGCAATAGCCGACATCCAGGCTGCTATTAAGTTGGGCTTTATTCTGGTTGCTGTTTTAGCAATAGGTAACGGCGGCGGCAGGATACTGGCTGGAATCCTGAGCGACAAGATTGGACGAAAAGCTACTATGTTCATTTGTTTTGTTTTTCAGGCTGTTCTTATCTTTCTGCTCTCAAAGGTTACCTCAGAAAGTGTGATAGGTTACAAGTTAACTGAAACAAACGCAAACACCTTCAGAATTGTTACGATGATAGTCATGGCTGTACTTTCGATGTTTATCGGTGCAAACTATGGTGCCAATCTTTCGTTATTCCCATCCATCACAAAGGACTTCTACGGCGCAAAGAACTTCGGCGTAAACTACGGACTCGTCTTTACATCATGGGGCGTAGGTGGTTTCATGCTCGCCAAACTCGCCGGAATGATGTATGTGAAGTACGAAACTTTCAATGTTGCGTACTACGGTGCAGCGGGACTGCTGGTCCTGGCGGCAGTTATGGTCTTCTTCGTCAAGCCTCCGCACCATCATGAAGCGCCCGCGGTCCGGACCGACAATGCGGAATCCTGACCCGGTGTCATAGACCCACTGCAATGCCCTTAATATAACGGAGAGGGCGGGATTCGAACCCGCGGTACCTCAAAAAGGTACACTGGTTTTCGAAACCAGCTCGATAAGCCACTCCGACACCTCTCCAGGCCAATACAATTAAAGAGATTATAAGAATTAACTGCCGCCCCCTGGGCGCCTCTCCCACGCAATCCCTACAACCCTTTGGCGACAATTATACCGATTGTTTCCTGTGGTACAAGCTTAAATATGCGGCTTTGTGCCTGTCAACAGGATTGTTTTGAAGATTTGACGGTTTGCTTCTTGATGTTGGCGTAAGAAATGATGTATTATTTGCCGCAAACAGATAATACGCAGGAATCATTCTGAAGAAGGAAGCGTCATGGCGAAAAGAGAATTAACACTTAAAGACAGATTGTCAAGGTTGACTTATGCTCAGGCATGCAAGCTGCTGGCCCCTGACGGCAATAAACTTATCATGCAGGGCGGCAAGTTTCAGATACCTTCGATAGAGGATAGCGTCTATCTGGGAAATGACTTGTTCCGACTGTCCGTTGACGGGGCGGTTGTCACAATAACGCTGATGGCTCAGGCTCGAAAGCGACTGCATTACAACTGCAATAAATGCCAGGGGCTTTGTGAGCATGTCGGGGCGGCGTTCGCCTTGATACTCGAGGAAAAGACTGTGCTTGGGCTGGCCAGACCCCCGGTCGAGCGGGTCCCCGCTGAGAGTTTGAGCGAGATGGAGCTTACAGCCAGAGCTTTGGAGGATCGTCAGGAACGGGCCAAAACCGAGCGAATGACCGTCAAAAGCACCAATCCAAAGGTGTTGTGGACGGATTATATTATTACCAATTCGCTGTCCGGCAAGAGCTATCGCGTTGCACTGCGCGGCTGGCGGCAGGGTGAGTCCTACTGCTCTTGTCCCGATTTCAGAAAGAATACGTTAGGGACGTGTAAGCATATTATGAATGTCCAGCGAAAAATGGGGCGTAAGTTCAGCGCAGCGGCGAAGAAACGCGCTTACCGGCAGAAGAATTTCGCGGTGCATATTGCTTACGGCGAAAACCTGCAATTGCGGCTGCTTTGTCCAACGGAGACGGACGCGGACATCGCCGGGATCGTTAAGCCGATAAGAAACCGCAACATAAAAGATGTGCGCAAGTTATTGCGATGTGTTCGCAAACTCGAAGCGGCCGGCCATGATGTGATCGTCTATCCCGATGCACAGGAATATATCGAATTCCTGCTCCATCAGCAGCATATGAGCAGGCTCGCCGAACAAATCCGCAAGGATCCCGCCCGGCATCCATTGAGAAAGACTCTGCTCAAAGCTGAGTTGCTTCCCTTTCAACTCGACGGTATAGCCTTTGCCGCCGCCGCGGGCCGTGCAGTGTTAGCCGATGATATGGGGCTCGGTAAGACCATACAGGGAATTGGCGTCGCCCAACTGTTGTCGCGTGAGTCTGCTGTTGAAAAGGTTCTGATCGTTTGCCCGACTTCGCTGAAATCACAGTGGCGCAGCGAAATCCATCGATTCTCCGACAGAGATTGCCAATTAGTTCTCGGCAGTGCGCCCCAACGGGCGACGCAGTACGATAACAGTTGCTTCTTTACGATCTGCAATTATGAGCAGGTTTTGCGCGACATCAAGTCGATTGAGCAAATCCGCTGGGATTTAATCATCCTCGATGAGGGCCAGCGTATCAAGAACTGGGGGACAAAGACCTCACGAACGCTCAAATCGCTGCGCAGCCGGTTTGCCCTGGTGCTTTCGGGAACGCCCCTTGAGAATCGTCTGGACGATTTGTTTTCTGTCGTAGAGTTCGCCAATGACCGGCGATTGGGGCCGTCTTTTCGATTTTTCAACACCCACCGTGTCGTAGATGAGAAAGGCAGACTGTTAGGCTATAAAAATATGGATAAACTCCGGCAAAAACTCAGTCCCATCTTGCTGCGCCGGACGCGAGGCGAAGTCATGAAACAACTGCCGCCGCGAACCGATGAGGTTATCCGCATTGCTCCAACCGAAGAGCAGTTTGACATCAATCGCGCCCAGAGAATAATAATTCAGTCAATCGTCAACAAGTCGTACATATCCGAGATGGATCTGCTGCGCCTGCAGAAGGCGCTTCTGGTTTGCCGAATGGTCGCCGACAGTACGTTTCTGGTCGATAAACAACCGCCGGGATATTCGACAAAACTCGAGCGTCTCGCCGAACTGCTCGAAGAGTTGAATGCCGAAAAGGATCGCAAAATTGTGCTGTTTTCGGAATGGACGACGATGCTCGGCCTCATTGAGCCGATATTGAAAAAACTAAAAATGGGGTATGTCCGGCTGGATGGCTCGGTGCCGCAAAAAAAACGCGCCCAGCTTATACATACATTCCGGACCGACCCGAACTGCAAATTATTCATAACAACAAACGCAGGCTCGACCGGACTGAATCTGCAAACGGCCGACACGGTTATTAACGTCGACCTGCCGTGGAATCCGGCAGTACTGGAGCAACGAATTGCCCGCGCTCATCGTATGGGCCAGAAGAATCCCGTGCAGGTCTATATCATGGTGACGGAAAACACGATTGAGGAGGGGATGCTCGGCACGCTTGCGGCCAAAAAAGAGGTCGCATTAGCCGCCCTTGACATTAACAGTAATGTTAAAGAAGTCGATATGATTTGCGGGGCGGAGGAACTCAAACGTCGGCTGGAAGTATTGCTTGGCCGCCCTGAGGACGCCCCGCTTGACATGAGTGAACTGGAAAGGCAACAACAACAGGCCGAAAAAGCTGCCCGCAAAGAAAAAGTAGCCGCCGCCGCCGGTAAACTGTTCACCTCGGCATTCGACCTGTTGGGCGAGATAATACCGCAGCAGTCGGATGATAAAGGGCTCGAGCAAAAGAAACAAGCAATCCAGACGCACCTGCAGGATTGTCTGGAAGTTGATGAGCAAGGCCGTATTGAACTGAAACTTAAACTGCCCAGCCGGTCAACACTGGATAACATAGCCGCAGTTCTGGCGAAAATGGCGGGATAATACGCCAACTTTAGTCTAAACGTGCGGGTTGCAGTTTTGTCGTTGATTTGTTAGTCTGATACGGTCAGGGCAACGCAGAGCGCCGCTTGTCCCGCGGTTGTCGACCCAAAACTGGAGACGCTGATATGTCGAAGAAATCTGTCTTACTGCTCCTGGGCGCCGTCGGTATGCTGCTGGTGTCGGTTCCTGTCTGCGGTGCTGTCGCAATAGACCCCGACAAGACTTTTGCCGACAACGTCATGGCGCTGCTGTCGCGTCCGGCCGCGGACCAGCAACAACATTGCCGCCAACTGCTCGCGGCGTTTCCCATCCAATCCGACTGGGTCTGCCAGGACACGGGTATGGATATGTCCGATTTCCTGAATACCGCACATCCCCAAAAAGTCCTTCAATCGATCATTGCCAGAAACCTCACGGAAGGCGATCCCGCACAATATACAATATACAATCTAAAATCTAAAATCTACAATCTAAAATCCCTGCTGGATATCTATGTCGCAGCCTGCCGGCGTCGCCGCGCAATCAGGCTCGAAAAGCTCCGTGCAACTTACCCGAAGATCGTATTCCTCAAGAACACCGAACACGGAAACGCGCCCCGCGCACCGATGTCCATAAGCACCGGCCCTTACAAGGGCAAGCCATTTGACCCCGGGTCCTCCATCTGTCTGCTGGACCTGTCCGCTGATCCTTTTGGCAAAGTCGAGACACTGCTCCATGACGCAAATGGAATGATCCGCGACGTGGATGTGTCCTTCGACGGTCGGCGTTTACTTTTTGTGTGGAAAAAGTCCGCCATGGGCGACGATTACCACCTCTATGAGATGACCGTAAAGGACAGGAGTATTCGGCAGATCACTTCAGAACCCGGTGTGGCGGATGTCCAGGGCAGGTACATGCCCGACGGAATCGTCTACCATTCGACCCGCTGCATCAACGTCGTCGTCTGCAACGAAACCATAGACGCCGTCAATATGTACTCCTGCGATTCGGACGGCAAGAACATCAAACGCCTCACCTACGACCAGGTCTCGACGCAGTACCCCTCGGTGCTCGACGACGGCCGCATTATCTACACACGCTGGGAATACAACGACCGCGGCCAGATTTATCCGCAAGGTCTGTTCGTAATGAACCCCGACGGGACCGGACAAAGCGCCCTCTACGGCAACAACTCTTACTATCCAACCTCGATCATCCAGGCCCGCGGCGTGCCAAATTCCAATAAGCTCATCGCCGTGCTTTCCGGACATCACGCCCCGCCCTGCGGAAGGCTCGCTCTGATCGACCTCAACCAGGGCCAGGACGAAGGCAAAGGCATTGCGCTAATCGCACCCACCCGCCCGATTAAGTACGAACGAGTGGATAAGGCAGGCCAGAACGACGTGCTGTTTCAATATCCCTGGCCCATCAATGAAAATGAATACCTTGTAGGCTTTTCCCTCTGGGGTCAAAAACGAAGCCGGAAATTCGGCATCTACTATATGCAAAGCAACGGCGCCCGCGAACTCCTGGCCTGGGACAGCATCAGCCCCTGCCGGCAGCCGATCCCATTGACCCCAAGAAAGGCGCCGAAGCGAAGGCCGAGCCTGGTAACGCCGGGCGCAGAGACCGGCGTGTTCTACGTGGACAATATCTACACCGGCCGGGGACTAAAAGGCATCGAGAAGGGGACAGTTAAATGGCTGCGTGTAATCGCCCTGGACTTCAGGGCCGCCGCCGTCGGCATCAGTTACAACAACGGCCCGGCCGGCAACGCACGAGTTGACACGCCCGTCAGCATCGGAGGGTCATGGGACACGAAAATTGTCCTGGGTGATGCACCGGTCTATGAAGACGGCTCGGCCAGTTTTATTGTCCCGGCGCGCGTCCCAGTCTATTTCCAGGCGATCGACAAAAAAGGGCGAGCCATTCAATCGATGCGCAGTTGGTCGACCCTCCAGCCGGGCGAGACGTTCTCCTGCATCGGATGCCACGAGACCCGCAACCGCGCTCCCCGGACCGCGCGCCCGAGCACTATCGCCCAGGCCAAAGGCCCAACCCGGCTTATACCCTTTTACGGCCCCGCCAGAGGCTTTAGCTAGCTCAAGGAAATCCAGCCTATCCTGGACCGCCACTGCCTCAGGTGCCACAATGACAAACCCTACAGACCGCCCGTCATCTCGAAAAAGGGCGCCGCCGCATCGGACCTGTAC
>JAGHBX010000252.1 GCA_021160785.1 Planctomycetota bacterium
AGTATAACACTTTAGTTATTCTCGTTTATTACTTCTCTCGCACAATCTTCGCACCCAGTGGGCCGTCGACGGCTTCGATTGATTGCGCTTCGTGCGCGCACTTCGTTCCGTCGGCATCGACAATCGTCAGATCCAGGCGGTAGTGCCCGGGCGTGAGAGTTGACGTATCGAGGATAACGGCATGTCCGCCGGCGAGGTCCTGCTTTTGCACCGCGCGCGTTCGGCCGTTGGCGGATACCAGCGACGCGGTGATGGTGTGACTGCCCTTGCGAACGGATCGAGTTCCCATGATGTCGAACGAAACAGGAAGACGAGTCCGCGGCAGTGTGATGTACGCCGGGACATCCACACGCTGGATCGTCGGCGATGTGAATCGCAGCAGCTTGATATCCCTGACCTGGAAGGCCAGTTCCGTGCCGTGGGCATACTCCCTCTCGGCAATAGACAACTGGACACGGGAAACCGAACGCCATGGGGCACGGCCAACACCTGCCCGGTCGATCAATTCGCGGATGGAGAAACGCAAAGGAATCCACTGGCGTTGACGGTCTCCCAGGTTGACTCGCGTTTCAAAGAGACGCTGGCGGGGGCTGTGCGAGCGGAAGGAAAAACTGAGTCGCGTCGAGTCGTCAGCTACCTCGTCGCGATTGGAATCGACGCGAATGAGCAGCGACAGGTAGTCGTACGCGCTGAAATCCAACTTGCCCTCTCGGAAAGATCGGGCGATACGAGGCCATCCGATAGGATATTTGCCGCCTTCCCCACCGTCCGTCTCGTGATCAACGCGAACCCGCCAGCGAAGCTGCTTTTCCCCATCGCGACCGCCCGTATCGGTGATCTCGATCGTGCCTTCCCTGGTGCCGTTTGACCACGCGGAAAAATCTCCGCCCAGATCCGTCGACTGGATATTTCCGGCCTGCAACGCTTTGTCAACTGCAGAGGGCTCCGCCTCAGCCTGTCGAGGCGAAGTGTTCTTCACCAGCACAGAGGGAGCATCGCCTGTCCTGATCGCCGGATACTGCAGTAGCTTCGCGGTTGACTGCGCCAACAGCCAGCAGCGGGCGTTGAATTCCTCGGAAAGCCACATGCCGTTAGCCAGGTACTTCTGCTGGACCTTGATCGCGTCCCAGGTATCCTGGAGCAGTTTTTTTGCATTGGCGACGGCGCGACGGCAGTCTGCATTGGGCGAGCCCTCTCGCTGGAAGGCGGCTTGCTGCAAGGTGTAGACGTATCGGGCGTCATCATAGCCTTCGCGGAAGCACTCCCAATAAACGGCCGGAATTACTTCGCCGTCCTCATCGATCCTCTGGCCGCACCCTGAACGCGAACCGCGCAGGTAGTCGAACTGATCGTCGCCCGGCGTCCAACTCCAGTGCCAGGGAATCAGCGTTGTGTACCCGCTGCGCCAGAAGCCGAACCCGTAAGTCATCCGCCCGCCTTTGCACATCACGCGACGATCCTTGATCTCACCGGCATTATGGTTAGGGTAGCACCAGTACTCGTATCGGTCTTGAGCAACGATTCTTTCATAGGGCGCCGAATACGGCTGCGAGCACCAGATATCGATGTAAGGCCGATACGCAGCGGCATCGACGGCCGTCGGGTCTTTGGTCGCGTACGTACGAATCCCGGCCGCTTTCACCGCCGCATAAACCTTCGCACCGAACTCCTTCCGCGATGTAGCTACCTCATCGATGGGACAGCAGATAAATTCAGGCCATCCCTTCGCCTGACGCTCGATCTCAAATGCCTTGAACGCCGCCGTAATCCTTTTGTAGAACTCTGGCGGCGGCAGCTTGCTAATGTGCCAATGCGAGCCCCGCTCGCCGTCCGGAGTCGTGTCCCGGTAGAAGCGTGAGATGACATTGCCGGCCGTCACGGGGACCGGCCCGGTCAAACCTGCCTCGAGCATTCGGTCGAGTTCGTCAGGGTAGGGCAGAGAGATCGTCTGACCGTCATCGCAGCCAAGATACAGGGTCGGCGTCATATCCAGGCCATACGCGACCATCGCCCGGTACTCATTGGAGGCCACCTTCCGAATGAACGAATCGGGCTTCCCCGCGTACTGCGTCCGGTTCCGAACATAGTAGTAGGCCGAGTAGTGTTTGGCGGGATCCTTGCGCAGTCCAAAGGCCAGAACCCGCAATGATATGGGGATCTGGATCGCCTTTTCGAAACCGTCGTCCCAGACGGATACGGTTCCCCGGTAAAGCCCCGGCTTAGTGTCTTCGAGCACATGAATCCGAATCCAGTAGCGCTGGCACTCTCCCTGGGAAGAGGAATAAACGGTGACTGGCTCCAGAAGCTCAGGCGTACGCCGGTAAGTGGACCGAGAGGTATAGCGCGGATATCCGACGTTCCAATAGGTAACAAGGCGGACGCTGATACTGGCCTCTGGAATCTCGCCGGCATCACATGTCAACGACGAGCAGCGCACTTTAAGGTTATTGAGTTTTCTAACGGGGTAGATGCTGAATGTCAATGGCTCGAACTCTCCGCCGGCGGCGAATGCAAGGAGCTGTTCCAGACGCTCATGGGTGCGCGGTTTAGAATTCGGGTACACCGGCTCGGTGATGGCCCGATGAAATAGTAAGTACCCGCGTTCCCTTTCCGCAGGGGTCAACTCAGGCTCGGCTGCTGTTTCGACGAATGGAATTTCCTCGTAGGTCGACGGCACGGTGGGTTGACGCAGCGCGCGGCGATCCGCGGTGCGGTCAACTGGTTTCGACGCAAGGCGGATGGCTGTTAGCGGCTCCGCCCAGGCTTGAAGAATCGTCGAAACCGGCGGCACAGGCGCCATGAGTACTGCAAGAGACAGGATCACAACTCTACGCATCTTTCAGCTCCTTTTTCTTGCTCATAATAATTGTATTCAGTACATAATGCATTTGGGCGAACATGTCAAGCAATCTCCAATTATACACTCTGAAAAGCACAAAGCAAAATCCGCAAAAATTTCCCATGACTTTTTCATCAGAATTCTGTATAACCTGTCCTGTGGCGGGCTTTTATACGGAGTAGCCAACAAGAATCGCTGTATTGATCGTAAAGGTAAAGCGTGTTTACATCAAAAGAAATCAGAACCACGTTCATTGACTTCTTCAAGGAAAGGGGCCATCGGTTTGTCCCCAGTGCGCCAGTTGTTCCCATCGGCGACGAGACGTTGCTGTTTATCAATGCCGGCATGAACCAGTTCAAAGACATCTTTCTCGGCATGTCAAAGCCCGACTACACCCGCGCCGCCAACAGCCAAAAGTGCATCCGCGTCAGCGGCAAGCACAACGACCTCGAAGAAGTCGGCCTGGACACCTATCACCACACCTTCTTCGAGATGTTAGGCAACTGGTCCTTCGACGACTATTTCAAAGCCGAAGCCATCGAGTGGGCGTGGGAGCTTCTGACAAAAGTCTATGGCATAAACCCGGACAAACTCTGGGCAACGGTTTTCCAGGGCGACCAAACCGACGGCAGCAAACCGGACCACGAGGCAGCCAAACTCTGGACGAAAGTTACACCAATCCCAAAGGACCGGGTCCTCTATTGCTCCAGGAAGGACAATTTCTGGGAGATGGGTATCGCCGGACCATGCGGGCCGTGCAGCGAGATACATATCGACCTCGGACCCGATATGTGCGATATGAAACACGTCGCCGGGCACAAGTGCGCCGTCAACTGCGGGTGTGCGCGGTATATCGAACTGTGGAACCTCGTATTCATCCAGTACAATCGCCAGGCCAACGGAACACTGGAAAAACTCCCCGCCAGATACGTCGACACCGGCGCAGGCCTCGAACGAATCGCCGCCGTACTCCAGAACAAGCACAGCAATTACGACACCGACCTGTTCATGCCCATCATCGACGCTATCGCCGACCTGACCGGGCACAAGTATACATCGAACCTCGAAAGCAAAACCGACAGCGCCTTCCGCGTCATCGCCGACCACATTCGATCGCTGACATTTGCGATCACCGACGGCGTAACCCCCTCCAACGAGGGTCGCGGCTACGTCATGCGGCGAATACTCCGCCGCGCCGCAAGATTCGGCCGGGTCCTCGACGCCCACGAACCCTTTATGTACAAACTCGTCGGCGTACTCGCAGACACCATGGGCGATGCATTCGCCGAAATCGCCGACAGAGCAGACTTCGTCGCAACCGTAATCGAATCCGAAGAAGCCGCTTTCGGACGCACCCTCGACAGAGGCCTTGAGATATTCACCACCGCCGCCGAAAAAGCCGAAAAAGCCGGCGACAAGACAATCGACGGCGAAAACGCCTTCCAACTCTACGACACCTTCGGATTCCCTCTCGACCTCACACAATTGATGGCCCGCGAGCGAGGCCTAAAGGTCGACAACGACACTTTCGACGAACTCATGGACGCCCAGCGCGCCCGTGCCCGCGCCGCCCGCAAAGGAGCCTCCATCACAGCCTCTCTCGCCGGCGTCGCCCTCCCCGAAACCGACGATTCGCTAAAGTACCAAACCGACACCTGCAACACAAAAGTCATCGGCTGGATCGATTCCGCCGGCTTCAAGACCGAAGGCTCATTGCAGGACCAGACCGAAAGCGTCGCCCTCGTGCTTGAAAAGACCTGTTTCTACGCCGAGTCCGGCGGACAGGTCGGCGACAGCGGCCTGATCAAATCCGATAAGGGCGAGTTCGTAGTCGAGACAACCGAAAAAATCGCAAACTGCATCGTCCACCAGGGCAAACTCGCCTCCGGCACAATCACCGCAGGCGACAAAGCAACCGCAACCCTCGACAGACGCAGGGACCTCATAAAGAAAAACCACACCGCAACCCACATCCTCCAGTGGGCCCTCCAGGAGGTACTCGGCGATTCCGTCAAACAGCAGGGAAGCCTCGTCTGTGCAGACTACCTGCGATTCGATTTTACATATCCAAAAGCCCTAACCCCCGAGCAGATCGAGCATACGGAAAATCGCGTCCGCGAAAAAATCGCTGAGAATCTCCCCATCACGTGTGTCGTCATGCCGATCGACGAGGCAAAGAAGCTCGGCGCCATGGCCCTCTTCGGAGAAAAGTACGGCAGCGAAGTACGCGTAGTCGGCATCGGCGCAAACAGCGCCGCGCAGATAACACAGGCATTCAGCCGCGAGTTCTGCGGCGGCACGCACCTCGACAATACCGGCCAGATCGGCGGCTTTGCAATCATCAAGGAAGAGAGCATCTCAGCCGGCGTCCGCAGAATAACCGCCCTCACCGGTGCGGGCCTCGTCGACTACCTACTCGAAAGAGGCAAAATCGTCGATAACCTCACAACCCTGCTAAAGGCCCCGCCCGAGCAAATTACCAGCCGTGTCGAAAAACTGCTCGCCGACAACAAAAAACTCGCCAAAGACCTCAAATCCGCCGCCAAAAAAGGCGGAACCGACATAATATCAGAATCCGCACAACTCCTGAATAACGCCGAAAAAATCGGCGAAACAGCCATCATCACAGGCGCCCTTTCCCAATGCCCAATCGACCAGGCCCGCCAGGCAATCGACAGCCTCAAAAAGAAAGCAAAATCAGCAGCAATAGTCTTAGGCATCCCCCAAGGCGAAGACAAAGTAATGCTCCTGGCGGCAATGACCGACGACCTAATAAAAAAAGGCCTAAAAGCCGGCGACCTGATAAAACAAATAGCCCCAATAGTACAAGGCCGAGGAGGAGGAAAACCACAAATGGCACAAGCAGGAGGAAAAAACCCAGCAAAACTCCCCCAAGCCCTCGAAAAAGCAACAGAACTAATAAAAACACAACTAACCTGACCCTCCCACAACCCCCATCGCCGAAGGCGATTCCTTTTAATCCGCTAATCCGCACTCGGCCAAGGCCATGGAGCCCCTTTCGAAATTCAAAATTAATCAGTTCGATATTCTGCTGTTCAATCCCTATCACCTGTTTTCCTTGACATACCGGCGCAAAAGGTTATAAAGCAATAACCAAAAGCCAACCGCTAAAAGCTAATAGCTATAAACCGGAGACTGCTAAAATGGAAGAACAAGCTAATCAAGCCCCGGACGAGGACCTCTCACCCGAGATACTCAGACGAGCACTGAAGGCATTCAAGAAGCGGCTAAAGCTTACAAGGCTGGATGAAGACTCGCGTCTCGGCCGTGGGGCTCTTTCAGGCGGGGCTACCGGCACGTGTGCAATTCAACCGCCCAACCAGTATCCGCTTGCAGTGTGGGAGGAATTGCGCCGACAGGGCAAAATCCGCAGCAGCAGCCACGGCTTATACGAGCTGCCAAAACCAAAAAAATGAAATCGTTCACGGAATTTTTTGACAGGATAACGGAATGGAAAACAGATGATAAAAGATCGTTGCCTGTACCTATGCGGTTTATAATAAAATGAGATAAGGCGAAAAGTGAAAGATTTATAGTCGTCCTGTTATCCTGTCAAAAAAGAGATATTGGTTTGATGCAGATGTCAGGAACCGCTTTTCGTTCCCTCGTGCTCGGTGTAGCCGGGCATATGATTCCAACGATGATTCCGCATTAACCAGTCGGATCCCCCGGCATGTCGACTGTCTGTTTCGTCTGTGCGCTCATCACCAACAAAACGACCCCGCCGGCACCCGATATCAGCGCAAAGAATATCGCATACTTTGTCGCAGCCGGTGTGGCCGGCTTGAAGACTTCAAAATTCGTCTCAAGCGTCCCGCCAAAGCCCGGCAGCCGGATCGGCCCCTGGTTCATCGCACGCACGTTCTTAGCATTCGTCTGATACCGCTCAATCGCCACAAAAACACACACGGCACACACAACCAGCGCCACAATACCCAGAACCCTCATAACATTCTTATCCATTTTGCATCTCCACAAAAAAATCCGTTACATCATCTCCCAATATACTCATAGACGCCGCAAACACAATAACGTAACACCAGACACAAAAAAACACCCCCACTCCTGCCTGTTGCCTCCTGCCTATTGCCTGAATCCTGTCTCCAAATTCGCACTAATTAAAGATACCTGGTGACTTTTTTGGCCCGCGCCGTTGTATTCGGCCAATACCTGCCAATTGGGGTTATAATAGTACAGCGTCGTTACATCGGGGTCGGCGGACTTGTCTATCACGCGGATGCGCCTGCCAAGGGCGTCATAATCCATTGTCGCCACTTCGACGCTCGAGGAGCCCTCGATCTTGACCAGCCGATTTTCATAATCGTAGAAGTACTCGTAGTCGTCCTTGTCCGTGGTCATATTGCCCGC
>JAGHBX010000178.1 GCA_021160785.1 Planctomycetota bacterium
GCCAACCTTCGGGACGATGTGCTCAAGCAGAAGATCGAGCCGGGCCAGGGAATCGGGAAACTGGAGGCGTTCGGTTACGCCTGCCAGCAGAGCCTGACTGAGGCAAACGGATTTGATCTGTTAACGATGGGTCGGCCGGAAGGACCGGGTTGCTACTGTGCCGCCAACAATACGCTGAGGACGTTTTTGAGTCAGTTAAGCGCATCATACGGTTATGTGCTGACGGACAACGAAGCGGGTATGGAGCATCTGTCAAGGCGGACCAATACCGATATTAATGTGCTTGTGATTGTCGCCGAGCCCACCAAAATGGGTGTGGTTACGGCGCACAGGATTCTGGAACTGACCAAATCGCTTCCCATGTCGGTCGGACGGATCGGTGTGGTCTGGAGCCGAAGCCAAAAACAGGTCGATTTGAAACTCGATCATATCAGTGTGTTCGGAACCGTTCCGTATGACGAGGCTGTTTTCCAACTTGCCGTTGAGGGCAGGAGCTTATTTGAACTCAGCGAAGACAGTGCTGCGATGAAGGCGGCAGAGGAAATACTGAATCGTATACTTGATAATTAACGGAATTAACTCAATCAGCTAAACAGATATGGAGGTATGTCAATGCCAGTTCCAAGAGTAGCGGACACATTCAAGGGTGCGGTCAGCCGGGTGACCATCGGCGCGACCGCCGAACAGGGCGGCACGCGGACGACAACGGTTACGGTGGGCGGTGCGTTGAATGTGGTTTACGCCGGTGAGCCGGGCAAGTTAGGCGAAAAGCCCGTCATTGCTGTCGACGTGTTGGACATCGCGCCGGAGGACTGGGCCGAGGCCCTTGCCGGGCAATACAAAGACGTATTCGGCGATCCGGCGGCCTGGGCGAAAAAGGCGGTGGACGAATATGGTGCGGACCTGATCTGCCTGAAGTTTGACGGAATCCATCCGGACAGGGGCGACCTTGGCGCCGACCATGCCGTTAGGGTTATAAAGGATGTGCTTGCGGCGGTGGGTGTGCCGCTGATTCTGTGGGGCAGCGGCAATGACGCCAAGGACAATCAGATCATGCCCAAGGTCTCAGAGGCCGCCAAAGGCCAAAACTGCCTGATCGGCACGGTTACCGAAGACAATTACAAATCGCTTACGGCGATAGCTCTGGCCGACTCGCATAAACTCATCACCGAAGCCCCTCTGGATATCAATATCGGCAAGCAGGTCAATATCCTCGTGTCGGACATGGGTTATCCACTGGAGAACATCGTTACCTTCCAGAGCACCGGCGCCTTGGGTTACGGTATTGAGTACAGCTATTCCATCCAGGAGCGTCAGCGTCTGGCGACTTTAGGCGGCGACAAGATGATGGCCATGCCGTCAATCGTCGACGTGGGCAGCGAGGCGTGGCGGACCAAGGAAGCCAAATCGGATGCTCCCGAATGGGGCCCCGCCGAAGCGCGAGGCCCGATGTGGGAGGCGGCGACGGCGATCGTCCTGCTGCAGTCCGGGACCGACATCATTCGTCTGCGACATCCGAAAGCTGTCGCAACGGTGAAAAACTTTATCAAAGAGATGTGGTAGTCAGTTCGTAGTTTGTAGTTGGCATGTAGAGAATAAGGAGGTTTTTATGATAAGTATTGGCGAGCGTATCAACGGCATGTTTCTCGATGTGAAAAAGGCGATTGCGGAAAAGGACAAGGCGGTCATTCAGGATTTGGCGAAACGACAGACCGAGTGTGGCGCTTCATACCTGGATGTAAATGTCGGCACGGCCGCAGCGGATCAGGAAGGGACCATGGCGTGGCTGGTCGAGACGATTCAGGAAACGTGCAAGACGCCGTTGTGCCTGGATTCGCAGAAGCCCAACGTCATTGCCGCCGGTCTGAAAGCGGCCGACACCAGCATGGGTATTTTGCTGAACTCCAGCCCTCTGAATAAGAAAAGCGATGCCGAGGTGCTCGACAAGTACCTCGAAATGGCGCAATCGGTGGGTCCGGAGGGTAAAATCATCGCACTGACAATGGACAAAAACGGTGTGCCGCAGGATGTCGACACGCGTGTTGCCATTGCCGCCCAGATTGTGGAAAAGGTAATGGAGGCTGGTCTCGAAATGCACCGCCTGTTCGTTGATCCGATTGTTCTGCCGGTAAAGGTGCCCGATGCCCAGCAGCAGCCGAACAATATCATCGCGGCTATCGGGCAGATCGTTTTCCTGTCGGATCCACCGCCTCATATCGTTGTGGGGCTGTCCAATCTTTCGCAGGGTTCGTGCGAGCGGAGCCTGATCAACCGGATATTCCTTTGTATGGCTGCTTCGCATGGTCTTGATGCTGCGATCATCGATGTTCTGGACGAGCCGCTTGTTGATGCGCTTGCAACGGCGGAGATGCTCTTGAACAAGCAGCTCTATTCCGACAGCTATCTGAAAGCGTATCGAAATGCATAATTGCCTGAATACATATCAATAATTTCGCGGGGAAGCCAATTATGAAACTGGATCCGACTGTAATGGAAGACTGGCAGATTGCAGAAGCCGCCGAAGAGAATATGCGGTCTCTGGATGAACTCGCCAAGGAATTGGGGTTGAGTTACGGCGAGATGCTCCCGTATGGCAGCCAGCTTGCGAAACTGGATTACATCAAGATCCTTGACAGGGTCAAAGATGTTCCACAGGGCAAGTATGTCGATGTGACGGCCATAACGCCCACACCGTTGGGTGAGGGCAAAACGACCACGGCGATCGGCCTTGTGCAGGGATTGGGCAAGATAAAAAAACGCGTAATGGGTACGATTCGACAGCCCAGCGCCGGCCCGACCTTCAACATCAAGGGTTCGGCAGCGGGCGGCGGCCTTGCTCAGTGCATTCCGCTTACACCGTTTTCGTTGGGATTAGCCGGCGACATTGACAATATCAACAATGCGCACAACCTGGCGATGGTTGCGTTGACGGCGCGTATGCAGCATGAGCGCAACTACGACGACGCTCGTCTTGCAAAGAGCAAACTGACGCGAATAGATATCGACCCTGATAACGTGCAGATGAATTGGGTGATGGATTTCTGTGCCCAGTCCCTTCGGAATATCACTATCGGCAAGGGCGGCAAGATGGACGGCTATGAGATGGATAGCGGTTTCCAGATCACCGTCTCCAGTGAGGTGATGGCAATTCTCGCTGTTGCCAAGAATCTCAAGGACTTCCGGGAGCGGATGGCCAGGATTGTTGTCGCCTACGACAAGAAGGGCAATGAAATTACGACGGCGGATCTTGAAGTTGACGGTGCGATGACGGCGTGGATGGTCAAAGCACTGAATCCGAACCTGATGCAGACAATCGAAGGCCAGCCGGTTCTCGTTCATGCCGGCCCGTTTGCCAATATAGCGATCGGTCAGAGTTCGATTATCGCCGACATGGTCGGCACGAGACTGAGCGATTATCTGATTACCGAAAGCGGTTTCGGCGCTGACATCGGCTTTGAGAAGTTCTGGAACCTCAAGTGCCGCATGTCCGGTCTCATTCCCGACGCAGTTGTTATCGTGG
Organism: Planctomycetota bacterium; assembly: GCA_021160785.1. Lineage (GTDB taxonomy): Bacteria > Planctomycetota > Phycisphaerae > Sedimentisphaerales > Anaerohalosphaeraceae > B28-G16. The sequence goes on from JAGHBX010000178.1 coordinate 3,521, forward strand.
CGACGATCAGGGCGCTGAAGATGCACGGCGGCGGTCCTGAGGTCAAGCCGGGAATGCCTTTGAGCAAGGAATATGCAAAGGAAAACCTCGGCCTGCTGGAAAAGGGGTGCGAAAACCTTATCGCCCATATCGAGACGGTCAAGAAGTCGGGCGTAACGCCTATCGTGTGTGTCAACAGCTTTTACACCGACACCAAGGCCGAGATCGAGATGGTCAAGAAGATCGCCGAGCAAAACGGCGCCATGGCGGCGCTTAGCAAACACTGGCTCAAGGGTGGCGAAGGCGCAATCGAGTTGGCTGAAACAGTTGTCGCCGCGTGCGAACAGGAAAGCACATTCAAGTTCCTGTACGAGCTCGATACACCTTTGCGAAAGAGAATCGAACTCATCGCCAAAGAAGTCTACGGCGCAGACGGCGTAACATATACCGATGAGGCCCTGGCAAAGGCAAAAGCCCTGGAAGCCGATCCGACAACGAAGGAACTCGGAACGTGTATGGTCAAAACGCATCTCAGCCTGGCGCACGACCCGAATATCAAGGGCAGGCCCAAGGGCTTCGAGTTGCCTATCCGCGACATCATGGTCTACAAGGGCGCCGGTTTCATCGTGCCGATCGCCGGCGCCATCAAGCTCATGCCCGGAACGGCGTCGAATCCGGCCTATCGGCGAATAGACGTGGACGTCGATACGGGCAAGGTTCGCGGACTGTTTTGATTTAGTATTTAGAACTTCTAACAAAATGAAACGTGGCACGGGCATCTTGCCCGTGTATCATGGGCAAGATGCCCATGCCACATTAAGGCACTCATTTTGTTAGGTACTCTTAACATTTAGTATTGGATGGTTTCGGTCAATGCAGAAGAAGAGACTCAGAGATGCTTTACGGGACCCGTCGTCCTTCGATGTGACTGTCGAATTGGCGAGCGGTCCGAACTTCAACTTTTCGCCGGTGCAGAAGTTCCTTTCGGGCTTTCGCAAGGACGAAGGCGTATCGGTTCCGAATGAGTTTAATCTTGTCGCGATAACGGCGACGGACAATTCAGGCGGAACGCCGAATATCGAAACTTTCGATATGTACAGACGAATGACGGACGGGGACCTGTTGGGTCATCTGGATTATGTCCCGCACATCAGTTGCAAGGATCGCAATGTCGATATGATCGCAAGCACCCTTGCCGGTTACAAAGCCGCCGGTATCGAATCGATGTTAGTGATAACCGGCGACAAACCTCTGCAAGGAAAGAGTGTCTTCGAGCATGAGTCGGTGACGTTTCTGCAGATGATCAAAGAGATGAACGCTCAGGCGTACTCCAAGGCCAAGGCGGACGGTCTTGACAGCGTTCACCAATTCTGTCCCGGCGCCGCTGTTTCGCCGTTTAAGTATACCGAAGCTTCGCAGATGCAGCAGTACTACAAGATGGAAAAGAAGATCGCCGCCGGGGCGGAGTTTTTTGTGACGCAGTTGGGCTGGGACTGGAAGAAATCGCTGGAACTGTTTACGTATCTCAAAGAGAACAATATCGAGACCCCTGTTTTCGGCAATGTATTTTTCCTGAGCACACTGAACCCGGCGGCGCGACTTATGAACAGTCTGAAGCTGCCCGGGTGTTTCGTGAGCGACGAGTTCCTTGCAAAGCTCAATTCGGAGAGTATCGACGAACAGCTTGATCGGGCGGCTCAGCAGGTTGCGATGTACAAATCGATGGGCGCCGCGGGTGTCGATATCGGCTCGGTGTACGATTACGATATGTTTATCCGGATACTCCAGCGTGCCGTCGAAATCGGCGACGACTGGCAGATGCACAAGGACAATCTCAGTTGGCCGCAAGCCGGCGGATTCTATCTTTATGACGACGGCGGGGTTCGCGGGAGGCTTTCCAAACCGCGAAAGACCCTGTCGCAAAGGCACTTCGATCTGGTGCATAACCTTGTTTTTGACGAAGATTGCCCAGGCTTTAAGGTTTTCAGGGGTGTCATGGGCGCTCTCGGCGCCAGGAAGGGCAAAGGTTTTACCTACAAATCGTTCGATGCGATCGAAAAGGCGTTCAAGTATCTGTTGTTCGAATGCGAGGCGTGCGGCGATTGCTATCTGCCGGAGAACTTCGGGCTCTGCACGATCGGCAAATGTGAAAAAGGCCTCGCCAATGTTCCGTGCGGCGATGCGACGGTCGAGGGCTTCTGCGGAAACAACCTGGAGATGCAGTGTGTCGGCGAGCTTGTTTACAGGGCGGCGGCGGCAACCGAAGGCGGTATCGAGAAGTGGCGAAAGACAATATGCAAACCTCGTATGCATGAACTCGAGCAGACGGCGTCGGTCCTGAACCATCTGTTCGAACTGGACCACAGCGCCAGGTGCTCTTTGAAGTCTGTCGGCGAGTCGATCCATTCGCTGATACCGACAGTCGGTTCGATAATGAAGCAGTTGCACGAGTCGGGCCCGGACGCTTACGCCAAACACAGCAGGCCTCTGGAATATATCAAGGCGCTGATTGAATTGCAGGCCGCCCAGGGCGCAGAATTTATAGCCGTCAATGTCGATGCCTTCGCCAAAGAAGATGTCGACACGGCGAAAGAAATGATAGTCCAATACGCACGAATGGTCCGTAAATGGGCAGGTTCCGTTGCGATTTGCATAGACAGCGCCTATGGCGAGGTTCTAACCGCCGGGTTGAAGGAATGGTACAACACGCAGGCGAAAGTACCCGCTCCTTTGCTGGCGTTGTCGACAGCCGACGGGCTTGGGGCCGTGGGCTTACTGAAGAAACAATACGATTTCAAAGTTGCTGTGGCCCTTGATTCGGCTGACGGTTCTGTGGAAGAATTGTGTAGCCGGGCAAGGGACATTTTCGAGGAGGCGACAGGTGAGTATGGGTTCAAGGCGGGTGATATTTATTTCGAGGTGAATGCCGCGGCTGTGGCTAAAGACCTGGACGAGGCCGCCGGCGCGCCGGGCGGGATTTGTGTTTCGTTTGAAACGATGAAGAAGATAAAGAAGGATAAGCGGCTGAAAGGCTGTCATTGTCTGATGAGGCCCAGCCTTGCGGCGATGAAGCTGCCGAGAAGTCTTGGCGTGCTTCGGGCTTATATCGCAAAGGCGATGGAATACGGTCTCGATACGGCGTTTGTGGATGTTTCGCGCCGATTCGGACGTGCCGCCGCGGATCCCGGCCTGGTCGAGCTGATTGACGCCTTTGCAAAAAAGAGCGGCACGGCCAAAAATAAGGAAAAGGCACAGGCGATGTTGGACGAATTTTGCCGCAAGAACGCCAAAA
>JAGHBX010000048.1 GCA_021160785.1 Planctomycetota bacterium
CCGGGGCATAGAAGGGCGGCCTGGGCGTCTTGCAGAGGGGTTCGATATTCGGGATTCTGGTCAGATTTGGCGGCGTACCTATCCATCTGCCAGGCGGCAGATCGAATTTCAGCGGTTTAACTGTACTGTGTGAGGCATGGTCTTGCGATGGCCGGGCGGAGGCGAATGGCAGGATCGCCGCAAAAGTCAATATAGCCGATACGCAAACCGCTCTCGAATTGCACAAAGTCTCCATGGCAGTATCTCCTGTAGTATTCGTTTGGCGCACCGGAGGCGCAGACTCAGCCGGTACTCCAGTCGATAAAATCAGAAATGAAAGATCAACTCAACCCGATTCAGGGGCGAGCCCAAAGACCCGCCCCTGTTAAACTCTAAATGTCGGAGCGCAGCGGAGATCCCGATGCACATCGGGGCTATTCAACTGGTTTGCCCCAGACTTCGATTTCGATGTAGTTGTTCATGTCGCTGTCGTTGCTGCCGTTGCTGTAGAGGCGTACGTAGCGAGCCCTGGTTCCCTTGCCGTCGACGAGTCTGCCGTCCGATGTTTCGATATAGTGCTTGTCTGTGCCGATACCAAGTCCGGCGGTGTTGTCGATATCGTTGTTGAACAGCGTCTTGACGTTGGTGATGAAGTCGGCATCGTCGGAGGTCTGGACAATGACATCGAAGTAGACCCTTGCCTGCTTGTGATAGTGCCAGATCAGCACCGCGTAAATCTCGCACTCTTTTTCCAGGTCAATGGTAACATGCTGTTGGAACGGTCCCAATTCGACATAGCTGCCGTCGGCGGCCTCTTTGTCGCCGTCGGTAATCATTTCGATTTCACCGATAATGGGCAGTTCGTCCGTGCTGGAGACGACTTTGCCGGCGGCAAGGTTCACACAGCCGACGGGGGCGTAGAAAGGAGGACGCGGTTTGCCGCTGACCTTCTCCATATTGGGAACCATGATATTTGTGGGGGTTCCGACGAACATCGGCTTGGGCAGTTCAATGGGTAATGGCGCCATGCCTCCGCTCGGTGCAGCCGCCACAACCGTATCGTCTTCGGTTTTGCCGGTATCTTCAACCACAGCGGGCTCTTCGATCTTCACCACGGGCTCTTCGATCTTTGTCGGTTCTTTGGCAATGGTGACTTCCTCGCCCTTATCCCGCATCATGAAGTATCCTCGGCCTATAATGGCCGCAAGAATGATCACACCCGCGGCCAACGTCATTTTCAAAAAGTCATTACTCATCGTTCGTCTCCTGACATTAACATATTGTTCATACGAATTACTGTTTAGTTTCTCTGTTACCTGCGTCTCAATGCGGGCGACGACATCGTCAAGCGAACCGACGAAGCCGGCGAGTTCCTGGCTGTCCCGCACAAGCCCGTCGTAGTAGGCGCCGCAGCCGGGGCAGCTTTCGAGATGGCCCTGGACTTTGTCGATCCGACCCGGCGCGAGTGCGCCGTCGATCAGTTGGGCGATGTCGTCCGCCATATTGTCGCAAGGATCAGCCATCGGTCTCCTGCTGGTTTTCGATTATCTCTCTTAACTGCCGTCGCGCCCGGCTGAGTCGGCTCAAGACCGTCGCCGGACTGATATTAAGTTTTTCCGCCACATCCTCAGTGCGCTCGCCGTCGAAGTAGTACAATAAAATCGTTTCCCGGTACGTCTCATCCAGCCGCTGGATCGCCTTTTCGAGAACGTGATAGTCTTCTGTCGATTCGGCGCGCCGCGCCAACTGTATTTGTGCCGCCGCCTGCTTGTGCGTCTTTTGCCGCCGCAGGAAATCAATCGCCAGATTTCTTGCGATACGGCATATCCACGGGCCGAACCGCTTGCCTTTTCGCAGAGCGGCGATCTGTACGAAACCTTTCAAAAGAGCTTCCTGAGCGATATCCTCGGCGTCATGAACATTGCCAACGACGCTAAAGGACACGGCGAAGACATCGCGGGCGTAGCGGCTCACCAGAGCGGCATAAGCCCTCTTATCACCTCGCCGGCAGCCGGCAACCAGCTTTTCCTCACTAAAAACGTCCAATCGAAGTTCAGGCCTTCCATTCTATAATATTGACGAATTAACTCCCGGTATTCTGCCATAAATCAGTTTACTTTGAAAGCTTTTTTGCAAAAAAACGCTCCCGGAGCAACAAATTGTACGGGGCCCAGTACTCTGTCAAGATGGATTCTGTGACTTGTCATTCCCGCGAAAGCGGGAATATAGAACTGACAATCTTAGATTGTTAGAGGTTTAGCCTGAACGGGTGGCAGCCTTTTGTGGAGCGCAGCAAAGGGATGGTTTGCCAACGGATCAGCTTTTTTTGAGGCCTTTGAAGCGGACGGTTCTGGTGTCCTGTTCGATTCCGGTTTTTTGTGTCAGCGGTGCGTATAATTCGGGTCGGCGTGTTTTTTGCCAGCGGATACCGGTGCAGTTTTCGCGGAGGGATGCCTTGCAGTCGGCGATGACGATATCGTCGTCGGCTTTCCACGTCTCGGCGAGGGTTCGGCCGTAGCAGTCCAGGATCATGGCGTTTCCCGTTCGGATTTCGTCGTCGTCCGTTCCGACGCCGTTCGAGAAGACGACAAACAGGCCGTTGTCGTGGGCGCGTGCGGGCAGCCAGGTCATTAGCCAGTCGCGACCCTTGGGGCCCTTGAATTCGGCTTCGATGGCGGCGGGGTCCTGCTTGCGGTTGTGCCACAAGGCGGGATCCACGAGTCCCATGCAGCAGGGGCTTGGGGACTTGCAGCCGCCGGTCTGGTGGGGGGCGAGAAGGATTTCTGCGCCTTTGAGCGCGGTGATGCGGACGTTTTCGCCGAGGTTGTTGTCGTAGCATATCAGGAGGCCTAATTTGCCGCAGGGGGAATGGAATCGGGGGAATTCGCCCCCGCGGGGGGGGGGTC
>JAGHBX010000136.1 GCA_021160785.1 Planctomycetota bacterium
ACCTGGCGCAAGGCCGAGTGGCTGTATGGCCGGATTGAAGTGCGAGCAAAGCTGCCGACCGGCAAGGGGATGTGGCCGGCCATCTGGATGCTCGGCGCCAATCGAAACAAGGTCGGCTGGCCGGCGTGTGGTGAGATCGATATCATGGAAAATGTCGGATTCAACCCCGACACCATCCACGCCAACATACACACCAAGGCTTATAACCACGTCAAAGGGACGGGCAAAGGCGCAAAAGTCCAGGCCGAAGAACCTTACAACCGGTACCATCTGTATGCTATTAACTGGCACGAGGACCGGATCGACTTCTTCCTGGACGAAAAGAAGTACTTCACCTTCAAGAACGAAGGAACGGGCAACGACGTCTGGCCGTACGACAAACCACACTACCTGATCCTAAACGCCGCCATAGGAGGCGCCTGGGGCGGGCAAAAAGGCATCGACGACACCATCTTCCCGCAGAAGTACCGCATCGACTACGTAAGAGTCTTCAAGCTAAGGAAAAACTAACACGCAACATAAAGCTCGCAACTCAAATTCATTCTTGTACACCATTCTGCTGCTGTGTTTATGCACTGTGAGTTCTGCTGCGACAGCCATCTGGACAAATGCAGCCTCTATATATATTGATGCCAAAGCAATTCTCAACGTAGGATCGTCGTTTGCAGGCGATGGGCTTTCAAAGAAGAAACCTGGTTTTTCGCGTCTCATTGGTCCGGAGGATTGCCCTGGTGTTGCAAGCTTTGCCGATCCATATGTGTTCCAGGAAGGTGGTGCATGGTACATCACATCGACATATACGGCAGGCGCTGCGATGTATATGTTCTGTACGACCGACTTCGCCGGGAAAAAACGGTATACATTGAATCTGAATCTGAACCAGAGCCATCTGCGAAGTCGTTTTAACGATGCCCGCCTGACCGCTCGTCATGTATGGGGCTTTGTACCTTATAAACATATTGACAACAGTTGGCATGCTTACGCGACTGTTAATGTCGGTAAATACAAAACATTTGTCTGCCACTTCAGTCCTGACGGTAATACCTCCTGGCCTGTTACTGATTGGAAACTTGACAAGGTTCTCGTCGGAAGCCCCTGGGACACTGCATATGAATCAAAAGTGTATTCAGATGCCAGCGGAATGTATCTGCTCTATGTCGATACTCTTAGCGACGGCAACAATCATGTTATGGCGCGGAAAATGCTCGATCCGATTAACCTGGATACTGCTTTTGTGCCGCGAGCGATACTAAGCCCGGAGGGTTTGGCCTCGGAGTTCCGGAATCCACCAGGCGGAATGCAGATTTGTGAAGGACAAAACATTTCCCGTGTTGTTACACCAAACGGATCAAAGTATGTGATGTTTTACTCTGCGGGGGATTTCGCCGAGGCCAATTACAAACTTGGTGTCGCTTACTCTGATGAGCTTATACCCCCAAAAGGCCGGAATTATGTAAAGCCCAAGCGTTTTGATTCACAGAACCTGTGGGGTAATCTGAGCGCCGGAGATGAAGTGCTTTACACGCTTCAAACACAGGTGGCCGGGTGGCCCAACTACTATGAAAGTTTTTTCAATGGACCCGGACTCGGCAACCTTGTTGAGTATCTCGACAATTACTATATAATATTTCATGCCCGAAATCCTGGTCGGACTGGGACAGGGAAGGGTCGTTGGGTATGGATATGTCCTGTAACCGTTGATTTTAGCAAAGCTATGCATTTGTGGATAGCGCCTCAGATGCCGAATTGAAGTTTAATGAAAGGAAATAGAAAGGGATTTGAAATTGAAGAAAACCATTTATGCACTATTGATCAGTATTCCGATTTTGTTTTGTGGTTGTCAAGTAGACACGCCGGGCTGGGCTTCTAAGTATATGGGCAATGACTTGATTAAATTGCAGGTTGTTCCGGAGATTGGCGGAAGGGTCCTTCAGTACGAGCTTGGTGATTATGGTTTCTTCCTGGTAAACGAAGAGTTTTATAATGAGCAGCCTCCCGCCAGTGGTGTCGGACCGGACGATACGTGGTTGAATTACGGAGGAGATAAGCTCTGGCTTGCGCCTCAGGGCTGGGACAATGACCAGCAATGGCCCGGCCCGCCGGATCCGGTGCTTGACGGCCAACCATATACAATGGAAATCGTCGGTCCAGGAGAAATTCGGTTGACGAGCAGGGAGGATCAGCGAAGCGGTGTACAGTTGTCAAGAGTAGTGAAAATATTCGAGGGCGCCACCCGTGTGAACATTGCTGCAACCATGAAGAACATAGACACCAAACCGCGCAGATGGGGCATCTGGGCGCACACGCAGTTCGATGCGGGCAATCGTTACGGTGAAGGTTACAATGAAAATTACTGGGCGTATTGCCCATTGAACGAAAGCAGCATCTTCCCGAAAGGTTATGACGTTCAGTATGGATTGGTGAACAACATGGCTTATAAGCCGGATTACGATAATGGAATGATGAAAGTTCATTATCAGCGACGTGTCGGCAAGATCGGAATTGACAGCCCGGCCGGCTGGGTGGCAACGGTTGATGCGACTGACGGTTATGTTTTTGTACAACGTTTTGACTATGAGCCGGACAAGGCGTATCCTGACAACTCGTCGGTTGAGATTTGGATGAACGGCCTTGGAGAATTTGTCGCCTGGGGCGAGGTCAACGAGAGTCCTGAAGATGCCGGGGAAAATCCTTATAATTTTGAAAGTGAGGTACTCAGTCCTTATGCGAGCCTTGAACCGGGTCAGGAATACACCTATCAATATCAATGGTATAGCGCTAAGATACCGCCAGGATCGGGTATTGTCGATTGCAGTGAAGTGGGTGTAGTTTGTGAGGCTCTGGTCGCAGCACGAAAAGGAAACACTTTCAATATCACAGGCAAGTTTGGCGTAT
>JAGHBX010000205.1 GCA_021160785.1 Planctomycetota bacterium
CCGCTGACAAGCAGTATATGTCGAAAGCCTTGCGCAGCGATGATGTCGGCTTCGGCAATCGCCTCGTCAACGGACAGTCGCGTGCGATCGCAGCTTGTCTGGGCGTTATAGCCGCAGTAGCGACAACTGTTGATGCAGTAGTTTGAAACGTAGAGCGGGGCGTAGAGCTGGATGGTTCTGCCGAACCGCTGAATCGTCAGTTGCCGGGCCTGTTGAGCCATCTGTTCGAGGAAGTTTTGCGCGGCCGGCGAGATCAGGGCCAGGAGCCTTTCAAAACGGTAGCGCCCCGGAGGCTCATCAAGGGCGGCGCGGACATCTTCCAGGCCGACCTCGTCGAGCCGTTCAATCCATTTGCCGGCGGCGCCGTCAAGTTGCTTATGCGCCAGAATTGTTTTGATGTCCGACATGGTGCGGTCCCCGAAAGAACGTTGTAATATAGTTTTCAGTCATTTCTCAAAAAGCCGGTCAGCGGGCTGGACGCGACGGCGCCGCTGCCGGTCCCTGCGGGTCCGGACTCGAAGGCAAGGCGTCCCGCTTCCGTGGCGTGCTTAAATGCAATCGCCATCCTGACCGGGTCGCCGGCCGTGGCGATGGCGGTATTTACGAGCACGGCGTCTGCACCCATTTCCATCGCTTCGGCGGCATGGGAGGGCAGTCCTAACCCTGCGTCGACGACGATAGGCACGGTAGCCTGCTCGATGATTATCTCGATAGAGGCGCGGGTCTTGAGTCCCTTGTTGGAGCCGATGGGACTGGCAAGCGGCATAACGGTCGCCGTGCCTGCATCCTGGAGTTTCCTGGCGAGGATGGGATCGGCGTTGATATACGGCAGTACGACAAAGCCGTCTTTGACGAGCGTTTCGGCTGCCTTCAATGTTTCCGAACCGTCGGGCAGCAGGTAATACGGATCGGGGGTCACTTCGAGCTTGACCCAGTTGATGCCGGAAGCGGCTCTTGCTAATCGCGCCAGGCGAATCGCTTCGTCGGCGTCGCGGGCACCGGAGGTATTGGGGAGCAGCAGGTACTTTGTGCGGTCGATTGCGGCGAGAAGATCGTCGTTTTCGTTGTCGATATCGACGCGGCGCAGGGCGACTGTGACGATCTGAGCACCGGCGGCGGCGATGGCGCCGGCCATGATATCGTTGGAGGCGTACTTGCCGGTCCCGATCAACAGTCGCGAGTCAAATTCTCTGTCGGCTATTTTGAGCTTGTCCATCGATTCAGCCCCCCCCCACGAATCGCACAAGTTCGATTGCCTGGCCCGGCTGCACCGGCGTGCGGTCAAAGCTCTTGCGATCGACGATCCGACCGTCAATCTCAGCGACAACCGTGGCCTGAGATATATCAAGATCGTCGAGCAGATCCGACAGGTTCTCTGGAATCCTGTCGTCGGTAAATTCTTTTTCAACACCGTTTATCTTGAGAGTCAGGGTCATGTCAAGTTCCCGTAAGTACATGATATAGGAATTTGTATTAGCCACAGAGTTCACAGAGAACACAGAGAAAAGAAATATATAAATCTCTGTGTGCTCTGTGTCCTCTGTGGCAAAAAGTTCCGCCAAATGCGGTTAAATTTTCCTTATTGTTCCTCAACCTGTTTTGCCCACTCACCGTGGAGGGCGGTCAGTTCCTTTACGATATCGGGATTGGCGCCCGCGTAGTTCTTCGTTTCGCTGAGGTCCTCGGCAAGATTTGCAAGAAACGTCTTTACCTTTGGGATTTCTCTGCCCTTAAACGTCGAGGCCGGACCATTGTTGACCAGCTTCCATTTGCCTTTGCGAACCGCCCAGTGGCTTGACGTCTGCCAGTGCAGTACTTCGTGTGGCGACGTGGCGTCAGCCGAGGCGATCACGCCGGCGAGATCAGCGCCGTCGATTATATGGCTGCCCGCATCCACTCCGCAATAATGTGCAATTGTGGGCATCCAGTCGATGCTCGCCGCAATTTGCCCGCGCACCGCTTTTTCGGGAATATGGCCGGGCCAGGAGACAATCGCCGGCACGCGGACGCCGCCTTCCCACAAGGTGAACTTATGGCCGCGGTGCGGGCCGGCATTGCCGCCGCTTCCGCCGTAATTGTTGCGTATCTCCTCGCTGTGGCCGTGATCGCTGAGGAATATGATAATCGTATCTTCGCGCAGGCCCAACTCGTCGATCTTGTCTACGATTTGGCCGATCTTCTCGTCGGCGGTCGAAACAAAGGCGGCGTAGGACCTTCGCGGCTCGTCATAGTCGGCGTACATCTTTCGATATTTCTCCTGGCCCTGGAGCGGGTAATGGGGCATGTTGATCGCCCAGTAGAGGAAAAAGGGCTTATCCTTGTTCTTCTCGATGAACTTCGTGCATTCTTCGGTCATCAGGTCGCCGAAGAACTCGCCGTCGCGCCAGACTTCCTTTCCGTTTCGCCACAGATCGTGCCGGTTCGGGCCGTTCCAGTAGAAATAATGCGAATAGTTGTCTATGCAGCCGCCCATGTGGCCGAACGAATAACCAAAACCCTGTCCGTTGGGCATGGTTTCGGGGGTATATCCCAGGTGCCATTTGCCGACATGGCCGGTTGCATAACCCGCCGATTTCATCATTTCGGCAATGGTTATCTGCTCTGTCGGCATGCCGGGTTTGTTCTTTTGAGATGATGTGTTGCCGGCAAGCTGAGCCCGCTGAGGGTAGCGCCCCGTCAGCAGAGCGGCCCTGGACGGCGAACAGACCGGCGCGGCGACGTAAAACTGCGTGAATCTCGTTCCCCGCCGAGCCAGGGCGTCCAGATTCGGCGTATACAGGTCTTTGGCGCCGAAGCAATTGACGTCAATCGTACCCTGGTCGTCGGTAAAGATCAGGATAACGTTAGGCCTGCGCCTGCCGGACGCTGTCCCTGCCGCTTGCATGGCTTCTGCACACCCGGAAAGTGTACAGCCTGCCGCCGCCACCCCCAACCATTTCATGAAACCACGTCTTGAACAGGTCAAGTTGTCCATCATACCTCTCCTTGTGCCTTTGTTTTATTTCCCGGCGCCACTGCTACCCTGCGCTTCCGTCGCCTATCTTGCATAATGTCCGCCTGTTGGCAAGCTTAATTATTTGCCGGCCGGCTCGGCGCCGGCTTTATTCATACTGATAACGGCGATATGCCGGCGCCCTTTACAGAGTCGGCTCCTGCCTGCAAAAGTAACAGGATGTTGTAAGGAAAAAGCCCGCATGTTCGACTCTTACGCCGATAAATCTTGCGAAAACGCCATGGGAAAAACAGCAGAAAATAAAAAACCCGGGAATCTCACCACCTGGGCAAAACATTTTGTATATTTTATTTGGAGCAGCAAAGAAAAGTGAGAAACTCTCAATTTATCGCTGGAAATTGCCGAATAAATGCATTATAAGAATCCCTTGTAGCAGTATTGCTGAAGGGATTGGCAATTAACAGGGAAAGGATGCAATGACTAACCAGGCGCGGACTTCACGTGTTCTGATCGCTTTGATCGTGTCGATGACCATCGGCGCGGTAGTGCTGATGGCGCTGGACAACGGCGGACCTGTGGGCAAAGTACCGATACTGCCCAACTTTAGCCTTTATAACTATCTCAAACTCAACCCGATTGAACCTATTGTTTCTGATGCTGCCGGCAACAGTGTCCACACCTGGAATCGTGTCGAGGTCTTTTACAGTAATACCACACGCGGAAACCTCAGGGAACTGGCCCAGATCCAAGACCTGCAAACCGGTCAGGCCCTTCTTAACGGCCATTTCGTCATCTTTAACGGACGGATCGCAGGAGAAGTGAGCGACACGACAAAGACCATAGACGGCGAGATACAACGTACTGAAAGATGGCATATCCAGAAACCCTGTCTGCCCGACGGCCAGTGGCGCGGAACCGTCGACACCGTCCGAATCTGTGTCGTCGCCGATGGGATCGGCACAATGCCAACGGAAACCCAAGGCACCCGAACCGCCGACCTCGTCGAGTTCCTCTGCAAGAAATACAAGATTTCCAGGAAACAGGTCATCTGGCCCGCGAACTGGCCGCAGTTCTAATACGGCGGTCCGTCGCCGGTCATCTCAGCCGCCAAACAAGCCAACAATGGTCTGCGCCAGTTGAACGTAGGCATTTCCCCATGCCTCCTGTCGAAAAAACTGAGTTGGGCTGTCCGGGTTCCCGATAAAAGGCCGAAGCACCCAGCCCATCTGGATGCCGACAAATGCGTAAATGACCAGCCACCCTCGCAACATCAGTCGATGCTTCCTGTTACGCCGAATCAGCGGCTCATAGAATCGCCTCAACAACCACTGGGCGGATATGCTCGCTGTGCCGAACATCACCGCATTAAAAAGGATTGCTGCACGATAGTCTCCAAAAGATGCATACCACAACACTGTAAACGGTGCAAGGGACGCCAGTATAATCGTCAACCCCGCCTGTGTCGCCACCAGAGCGCGGACAGCATAGGTGAAATCCGAACGCAGCCCCAGAAGCGTATTGATCACGAAAAAGCTCGGCAGGCTCAGGGCGAACGTCGCCGTCAGCAGGAAAGGAACCTTCACGGCCGAATACACAACCTGCAAAAACCGCTCACCGAATACCCCCGCAAAGCTGCCCATAACCGCGCCGTACAGCACGCCGAAAACAACTACGAGCACACCCAGGTGCATCAGCCTTCCGGCCGTTCTGCCTTCACGGACAGCCCACGGCGTTGCTCGCAAAACGTCATTTGCCCGAAGCAGTATCATATTGAATCCACGCCAGTCGGATATGTTGCCGATTGCTAAGATGAAAACAGATTGCCTAACGTCCTCAACACCGCCAGGAAGAAATTGCTCTCTCGCTGGCGAAACCATTCGAAACCCAGACCTGGATTTCCGATGAACGGCCTCAATACCCAGCTCATCTGCGCACCGACCAGGGCAAAGACAGTTGTCCATATTCTGAAAACATTTATAGCCTTGCGACTCGTAAACATGCCTACGCGATCGAGGGCCCCGCTCGGAGGCGCATTGACCTTCTGTGCCTGCTGGTCTTCACCGCCGGGTTCCTGCGACTGTTGTACAGGCGGGATCGGGCAATCTCTTGCCTCCTGAACAAGCACCAGCCTGTGAAGCGTCCGCAGCAAAAACGCCAATCCGAGCATACCCGCGATTGCACATATTGCCACGTTCAGAAGTATCATGAACGAATAACTCGTGGTGCTAAGAGAGAAAAAGACCACTATGGGGCCCAGCGACGCCAGCACTGCCAACATCACGGCCATCGACGCCACCAGCAGTCGAAGAGCCGACACCACAGACAACCGCGAGCCTATCAACGCATTGAACACGTACAGCGAAGGAAACGTAACCAGCAGCGTCAGGAAAAACAGCAGCGGCAGCTTGACACTACTGGCAAGCAACTGCATATACATATCGTAAGCCTTAATCCTGGCTTCTTCGCCAAGGGGATGCAGCAGGTTGAATGAACCCATGCACGCACCGTATATAGCCGCCAGAAGGATTATGACGGTTGACAGACCTGCAACACGAATGTTAATCTTCCCCTCGTCAAGTGAGCCGATGCGTGTTGCATCGCCCCGAAGAATCTCATCCAACTGCCTGAACCACTTCAACATATCTCTGTCTCCCGTTTAGAACATCCCCCGGCTTCACGACCAAACGTCAGAACAAAAATCGATGATGTACATCGTTATACGGCAAAAAGTCCACAATGCTCAATATTATATCACCGACTCCGGACTTCGTCAAGGACTATCTTATGTCGGCTTGCCCTATGTTAAATCGAGGCCGTTTTTCTTCTCCTGGAACTCACCGGCGTCGAGTCGCTTGACGTAGTTTCTTTTCTTGGCTGCGACCAGACCCGCTAATGCGACGAGCCCGATGAGGTTGGGTATCGCCATCAGGGCATTGAAGATATCGGCAAGCGCCCAGATGACCCGCAGGCCGCCGACGGCGCCGACGACAATGAGCACCAGGTAGAGATAGCGATAGAACCGCACCGCTGGCGGCCCGAAGAGGTATTCGGCACAGCGGTCACCATAGTACGACCAGCTTATGATCGTCGAATATGCAAACAACACCAGCCCGATACTCACGACGTAGTGGCCGTAACCGAACAGCCCGATCTTGAACGCATGTGCGGTCAGCGAACTGCCGTCCAGGTCCGGGTCGCTTGTCTTGGCATCCGTAACCAGGATCACCAGCGCCGTCATCGTGCATATAATGAGCGTATCGATCAACGGCCCTAACATTGCGACGAATCCTTCGCGAATCATCTCCGGCGTCTTGGCGGCGGCGTGAGCCATCGGCGCAGAGCCCAGGCCGGACTCATTACTGAACACGCCCCGTGCAACTCCGTAACGCATCGCAATGAGCATGCCCATCGCACCGCCGGCGGCCGCCTTGAAATCAAACGCTTCCCTGACGATTAGCGACAGACACGACGGAATCTTGTCGATGTACATCGCCAGCACACACAGGCTGCCTGCCACATAGAAGACGCTCATTAACGGGACCAGCCGCGATGTTACGCTGCCGATTCGCTTGATTCCTCCGAGGATTACCAGGCCCGCAAAGAAAAACAGCATCACGCCGACCGCCAGGCTGAACCAGGTTATAGTGAAGGACCAGTCAATGCCGGGAATCCGAGCGGCAAAACCTGCGCCCTGCCAGGTTTTCGGCAGGATGTACGCCAGGCCTCCGACGACCGAATTGGCCTGCACCATGTTGCCGATGCCGAAGGAGGCAATGACCGCAAACAGAGCAAACATGATCGCAAGCACCTTTGCTATCCAGCGCGTGCCCTCTTCACCGGACAGCCCGACAAGCCAGCCGGGGCGAAACCCCTTTTCCAGATAGTACATCGGCCCGCCGCTGGCTGAGCCGTCGTCGTGGATGACCCGAAAATGCACCGCCAATGAGCACGACGCGAACTTCGTCGCCATCCCCACCAAGGCCGTTACCCACATCCAGAAGATCGCACCCGGCCCGCCCATCACAATCGCCGTTGCCACGCCTGCGATATTACCCGTCCCGATTGTCGCGGCAAGCGCTGTCGTCAGCGCCCTAAAGTGCGATATGTCGCCGGCGTCCTGAAGGTGGTCGTATTTGCCCCGAATGCAGGCGACGGCATGACCAAGGTGCGTAAACTGCACCAGCCGCGTGCGTATCGTCAGATAAAGGCCCGTCCCCACCAGCAGGCAGATCATCGCCGGCCCCCAGACTATCCCGCTCGCCTTTTTCAGTATCGCAGCAAGGCCCGACTCTTTCTTAATCTCAACGATGCGCACGTTATCTACAAACGCACTGGCCCGATCCAGATCGCGCCACCTGAAAAACGCAATGGCAATTGTCGCCTCATCGCCGGCGGCCTGGAATCGATGTGTCAAGGTCATCCACCGCCCGTCGGTCCAGAACCACTGGCTCGAATTGGCGCCCTTCAAATCGCCGCCGCCCTTCGGATCGGCCGCCAGACGAATCCGCGTATCGCCTCGCGGACCGTTGACTACTTCCGTAATCGCGTCAACAACGACCGCATACCACTTGCCCTTCTTCGTCGCCACCGTTTGCCGGATATCATTTTCTGCAAACACCTGCTGCCGGTCTTCACCCGCTTTGTGCGACCATCCGTACATGTACTGTCCGGACGCCGGACTGATTCCATCCGTCGTCCCGCATACGGATCCGGCCGCGGCCTGGCTCTCTTGCCAGCCCTTCAAACCGTCCTCGAAATCCCCTCCCTCAAGCGGCACGTTACGGGCGTCGCCGAACGGATCGTCCCGGACAATCGTTGTACTCGGGCGGGGGCCTAAGGGAACAAAGTACTTCGGCGTTTCGGGCCACAGCAATTCGGCCGCCTTGCTCCCCGGCGCTCGGGCGCGATACCACGGCGTCCGCCACACCCGTGTTCCGGGCGCGGAAATGTCGGCAGCTTCATCGAACGCAAGCAATCGAAAATCACAGTCGCTCCCGGAGGGAAGTCCGCTCAACTCTATCCGCTGCTGCGCCGGTTGTGCAATATGACGTGCCACTGTGTCATCCTGGCGGCGATTTTCGAGGACGACTTTCGCAGGCTTTGAAATCCGCCATGAGACCGCCATGCTCTCAAAGCCTGCAAACTCAACGTCGACATTGGAAATCACAGGCAAAGGAGTTGCCGACGTTTCTCCGAACACCGTTGCTTTCAAATCCAGCTTCGGCATACCGGTGCGATCCTTCGGAATCACCGGCGGCTTGCCCTCGTCGAATGGCACAGCGAATAGCTCTGCATAGTACTGCCCGCCGGGCGTGGTGGGCAATTCGCCGGGTCCGTAAAGAAAGCTCACCTCATACGCCGAATCCGCCCGGGCGCAGGCGTCATTGTACCTGGGCCCGCACAGCAGTTTACGACGCGCCGGCGTCTGCCACACATACGCCACAATATTTTTGCAAAAGCTGCTGTGCGGCTTTACATCGACGGTGATCATGCGCACATTCGGAGTCCGCGCGACAAAATTGAACCCCCCTGCTCCCCTCACCCAGCCGTCTGCATCGGCATCGAGGACGATAGCACGCCAGACATCATGCGGCTCATTTACGATCCACAGCGCCAGATCACTTGCGGTGCGAGCCTGCCCATCACAATACGCCATGCCTGCATCATAACAATCACCTGCTCCGTGGAAGTACGGGCTCCACGCCTCGCCCTCGTCATTCCACATTCGTATGTAGTATCTCTCGCCTACCTCCAGCAGCACCTCGCCCGGCGCCCATGCCACATTCCCATACTCCATCGACTGACCCGATACGAATGTTTTTCGCAGCGCGATTTCTTCACCTTCCGGCCCGTCGCGATGCACCGCCAGATTAAACGTCTGTCGCTTCGAGGCCACCAGCAGCGTTACCGAGACCAGTTCCTCGCCTGTTGCCACAAACGTCTGGCCGAACTCCTTGCACGCCGGCCCCCACACGCAACCGTCCGGCTCATACACCCAGTCCAACACAATATCGCACGTATTGACCCGGTCCGGATCGATCGGCACATGGCCGGCAAATCGTGGGAACAAACCCCACTTTGGCCGAAACGAAAAACTCCAGTATCCCGAACAAAACGGATACTCCGTAAAACCGCAGTCGGCCATCCCCGTTGATCCCGTCCGCGCGGCGGCATCCTGCGCTGCGACGGTACGTGTCTTCAACGGAAAAGGCCCGTTTGACTGGCCCCCGATCATACGATAAAAGAGTTGTACGCCTTCCTTCCGGCCGTCGGCAAGCGCAAGCGAACACAGCCCCGACAGTGCAACCACCATAAACAATCGCTTCATGCGCTTATCCTTCCGTTCAGTGTGCTGAGCTTTCCGGCGCCGCATTATAGCACCAACAGCACAACTTTCAAACCCTTGCAACGCCGCTTGCGGAATATCGAATTGACACATGCCGCCCGGCCCTCTATGATGCAAGCCAAACCAGGACTTACTTGAGGTTGCCGATGGATACGTTTCTGCTTATACTCGCCGTCTTGACACTCATCGCCGCCTGCCTGAGCACAGTTGAACTGTCCCTTGGAAACCGCAGGATAAAACCACTCAGGTATACGGGCGTGCTTGATAAATTGTACGGCAAAGTCTCCATCGTCGTCGCCGCACGCAATGAACAGCGCCACATCCGCCAGGCCGTCGAATCGCTCATGGACCAGGACTACTCCCAACTGGAGATCATCGTGGTCAACGACCGTTCCACCGACGACACAGCCGCCATCTGCAACGATCTTGCCCGAAGTCATGACAGATTGAGAGTCATCCATATCACACAACTGCCCGGCGGCTGGCTCGGCAAGAATCACGCCCTGTATATCGGCGCACAGCAGGCCTCGGGCAACTACCTTCTCTTTACCGACGCCGATGTCATCATGCACCCCACGGCCGTCAGCCGCGCGATCTCCTTTATGCAGCAAGGCAACCTCGACCACCTGGCCGTCTCGCCGCAGGCCAGCCAGAAGGGAACGCTCTTGAACATCCTTGTCGGCACGTTTCTCTACCTGTTCACCCTTGGCAAAAAACCATGGAAGGCCCGCGACCGCGAGAGCAGATTCTACATGGGCATCGGCACGTTTAATCTGATCACCGCCGACGCATACAAGAAGATCGGCACGCACGAACGTATCGCCATGCGGCCCGACGACGATATGATGTTGGGCCTGCTCGTCAAAAAGAACCGCCTCCAGCAGGACGTACTCAACGGCATCGGTATGATAAACATCGAATGGTACGCCTCGTTAGGCGAAATGGTCCGGGGCCTGGAGAAAAATGCATTCGCAGGCCTGGGCTACAGCGTCCTTTTTGCCGTCTTCACGTGCCTGTGCCTCTTTACTTTCATGGTCTTTCCCGCGGTCGCCGTATTCCTCACCACCGGCGTTGCAAGAATCGTCAACCTCCTGGCCCTTGCAGTGTGGGCCGTCTCCTACGCCGACAACGCCCGCTTCTGGAAGATCCCCCTCTGGCACGGAATCGCCTTACCACTCGGCACAGCCCTGTTAATCTACGCCATAGCAAACGCCGTCTACCGAACCCTCCGCAGCGGTGGAATCGACTGGCGAGACACGCACTACCCCCTCGAAGACCTAAAAGCAAACCGCCTGTGAGAAGAAATGAACTGCTGCTCATGAAAAGAGCACTGCTATTTGAACATCTTCTTCAACACCTCGGGCTGCAGGCATTGGGACAATTTTATGCTGCCGCAATTCCTTCCAAAATCATTCAGGAGCATTGTTCTGTATTCAATCTTTTGGCCTGTACCGATATTTCGAAAGATGCAGACGACTTTCGTATGCTTGGCTGGCAAGGCGATTCTATCCCTCAGCCGCTTCCAGACACCAGGACTTTCCCAGTTCTCATCCAGCGAAACAAAATACTCCTGCTGACTTTGGCCTGCTTGTTTCTCGCTTTCGAGTGCATCGCGGATCATGCCGTACAACTGTGAATCCGACTCAAAGCAGGATAGAGCAGAGTCTTTCTTGGAATCGGACCTTCTGATTATCATCAGATCCATGTAGAGTTTCCGGAAGAATGAACCTCGAACATCTCTACCAATTTTGTATTCCTTTATATCCCTTCGCACATACCGGAAATTGGAGAGTTTCTCCCGTTCTTCCTGAGACCAGTAATCCTTGTTATCGAAGGCAATCACAAACATAAGCCCCCGCGTGTCGTTGTCAATCATCACGTCACCCCGTAGTGAATTGTTGAACAACTCAGGATCCATATGATGATTATTTCGCGCAAACCACTCGACTCCCAGTTGCTCATAAACAGTCCGGACCTTTTCAATGTGCTCGCGTCTGGGCCATTGATAAGGCTTCAGCGGGTATATCTTCCTATCCGCTCCGGTGCGGGGATTGTAAATGCCAATCTCCGTATAATGAGTCGGCGCGAAATGTCGCTGGCTCTTCTGGTAAACCATCGTGCCGTCGCTGTAAGATGCCAGTGGCCACCCGTACAGGGCCTCGACAAATTCCAGGTCGCGCGTGAAAATGCACGTGACGCAAGCCGACGGCGTACGATGCGTCGTAACGTGGATGTAATTGTTGGCGCAGCTTATCCCGAGAATGGATCCCATGTGGGAATAAGGTTTGGCGTCAACCAGCGCCTTAACGTCGAACCTCCGGCTTGTCCATTCGTTTTGATGCTTGTTGAGAACACCAACATTGAGTTGATCGCCCAGCTTCTCTGAGTCGGCGCCGGGATAACATACAAAGCAAAACGTATCTGTGGAGTTACATACCCCACCGCGACCCAGATCCACACCCACATCCAAATCCTCATCCGCGACACCTGCGCTGGGCAAGTCTATTCTGTTTTCAACCAGAACATCCCGTAACGTCTTACAATGACCAGTCTGGCAGATAAGCAGCGAGATGACAATGCCAAGAAAAGCCTTCTTCATGCGACAATCCCTTTCAGCAGCCGGTTTTTCCACAAACGTTGTCAATATCCCATCGATACGATCACCCGTAAGCATAGCTTATGCGCGTTACCCAACGTATCCAAATCACTTTGGGTGTATGTCCCCACGAAGGCAAGGGCTTCCACAGAGTGCGCCAGACCGAACAGCTCTCACCCCTGCGTGCATGTGATTTTTTTCAGGCATCGGACGGCCTTGGCGGTGTCCTCGCGGCTGTCGAAGGCCAGGTGCATGATTGCCTTCTTGCCGATCGCCGCGGCTGAGGCGCCCCGCATGCTCAGTTGCGCATCGGTAATCGCCCCCGTAATCGTAGCGCCCAGACCCGACCGGTTGGTCGCGGCGATGCGGACGGCCTGCAAAGAAGTGCTCTTCCTGAAGCCCGCCTTCTTAGCGGCGCGAATCTGTGCGGCCCCTTTGATCGGCGTAACGAAGACCACGCCCGTGCCCGGCTTTTCCGGGGCACGTCGGGCGACGAGAAACTCAAGGTTAGCACCCGCATCGGCCAGGGGCGCCAGCTTGTCGGAAAGCCCCCCGGCCCGGTCCTTAATGCATGCGGCCCACACTTCAACACGTGTGATGTCCAGTTTCATGACAATGTCCTCCCTCAAGAAATCCATTCCAGACAGTTCCGTTCACTGCGGGCAATTCTGACGCGCCGTTTCGGGCCTGTCAACAATTTTACCCGTCAAAAACAACCGAATCCGTATGGCCCGCTCAATCTGTTCCCGGGCGAATCACGCAGCCCTCCCGTTGCGGAAAAAACGCCAATGTCATGTTTTGGGCGAATATAGCATATCTTCATCAAATTTGAAACCCGCCAGTCTTGAAAGGGGCATGCTCAAATGTTATAATGAGGTGTTCATGGAAAACGGAAGAGCCACAATACAAAAGACCATAGACAGGAGAAAGAGCATGCTGACAACAAGACGTGATTTTATGAAAAAAGCCGCCGCAGCCTTAGGTATGGCGGCGATCTCGCCTTTGGTACTGAACCGGGCATGGGCGGCTAAGGCAGGTAAACCGAATATCCTTCTCATCCTGGCCGACGATATGGGGTATTCCGATGCCGAATGTTACGGCGGCGATGTCCGCACGCCTAATCTTTCGGCGCTGGCTGCCGACGGGCTTCGATTTACGCAGCACTACTCCACCGGCCGATGCTGGCCGTCGCGGGCGTGCATACTGACCGGTTACTATGCCCAGCAAATACGTCGCGACAAGATGGACGGGATCAAAATGGGAAAACGCCCCGCATGGGCGCCGCTGCTTCCGGAGATGCTGAAACCATACGGCTACCGTTCGTATCATTCCGGCAAATGGCACATCGACGGAACCCCGACAGACGGCGGCTTCGAGCGTTCATGGGGAGGCGAGAAGTCCGGCTGCGACTGGGACCGCTACTTTAATTCCGGGATATGGAAAGAGGACGGGTTTACCGCACCGGTAAAGCCGGGGGAAAAATACTATTCGACAATTGCGATTGCAGACCACACGATTCAATGCCTCAAGCTCCACAAGAGCAAGCACGGCGATGAGCCGTTCTTCCAGTACACGGCGTTTTACTCGCCACACTTTCCGCTTCATGCCCTGAAAAAGGATATCGATACTTACCGCGACGCCTATCTCGAAGGATGGGACGTCATAAGGCGGCGCCGATGGAAACGCATGAAAAAAATGGGCCTGATAAACTGTCCCCTCTCGCAGCGGGATATGGATATTGTTCCGAGTTGGAACCTCAAGCCCGAGCAGCTCAAGGCAAGGATCGGTCCGGGCGAAGCGCCGAGAGCGGTAGCATGGGAAACGTTGA
>JAGHBX010000308.1 GCA_021160785.1 Planctomycetota bacterium
GTAGCACTCTTGAGCATTGAAGCACATGCGACCGTTTACGAGATCGGGAGTATTCTCGGCAGCAATCGCCTCAAGATCGACTTCGAGGACTGTGACGAGGCGTGTGGCATCGTCATAGTGATCGGGACAATCTTCATTACACTCGGTATTGTCACTGTCGATAACAACGAGTTCGACAGTCCACTCGCCACCTTCGGTGAAGGCGTAGGTTACACTTTCGCCTGCATCGGTGCCGCCGTCACCGAAGTCCCATCCATAGTTGAGGGTAGTATCGTCCGGATCAGAACTATCGGAGGCGTCGAAGGTCAAGCTTGTGCCTACAACCACAACTATGTCTTCTTCATCGGTATAGCCGGTGACATCGAACTCGGCAACCGGATCCTCACAAATGGGGTCGCAGCCACTGCAATCTGCCTTGCATTTTTCACAGTCGCCGCATGCGGGGTCGCATCCGACCCAATCACAGGCTTCGCCATTCCACTCATAACAGTCTCCGCAAGGTGGGTCCAGGCATGCGTTTGTTATGGATGCAAGATTTGCCATAAGGATTATTGTAACAGATAGCCTCAAGATAGAAAAGTTCTTTGCGCGATTATACAATCTCATTTTGCACCCCCTTCCAGAACGGCTACCCTTTGGGCTGCTTTGTCGTGGGTCTTTTTCTGTTCGGGGTGTGATGTTAGCACCAGTCGGTAGGTGGCCAGGGCCATTTCGGTATCGCCGAGTTTTTCGTAGCATTGCCCGAGATTGAAGCGAATAACAGGCAGGCGTGCGTCATTGGGCTCCAGCGAGAGGAAAAGTTCGTAGAACATTGCCGCTTCGGCAGGCGCAACCTTCCCGGCCTTTTTCAGACGCATGTAACAGTCCCCGATCCACGACTGAGCGTTCCAGGCATACTCAAAGCGAGGCCAGACTTGGAGGACATGTTCGAGAACGCCTATGGCTGCTTCGTCATCCTTCATGTGGGTGTAGCAGATACCCGTAAAGAACGACGCACGGGCACTGTAGAGATCGTTCGGTATAGGTGAGTCCAGGACCTTTTGCCATATTGCAACAGCCTTGGGCCATTTGTCATCGGAGTCGGGCGCCGGCCTACAGCGACAAGCGTCCTGACCTCTGAGGTAATATTCCTCTCCGATGTTAAACAGGACTCTTGCCAATTCAGGGAGTTGTGCGTAGTTGCCGACGAGGTCGTCCGTTGCCCGCAGTATTTCTACGGGTATTTCGGGCGGCGGGTGGTTCGGGTCCTCCGTTTCGTCTATATCCATCACAATGCACTTCTGGCTCGACCACATTGCCTTTGCCGTGCCCGGCCAATCCTCGATCACCGATTGATACACATCGCGGGCATGAGCGTACTCCTTCCGGTTGCGATAATGCTCGCCTACTTCATAAACCTGACCGGCCAACTGCTCATCGTCGGCAAACTCCGTCCGAAGCGCCTCCAGCGCCGCTGACACACCGTCTTCGTCTCCCAGATCGATATTTGTTGTAACCACTTTTCGCTGGAGGACAATCGCCTGCTTGCTGTCGCTGCGTTTGTCCGCCGCATACTCATAAAGCCTGCGCGCACTTTCGTAGAGCTTCTTCTTATGAAACTCATCGGCCATCTTCAGCGCAGCACCCACCACACCATCAGCGCCCTCATAATCAGCCAACAGCGCCGCAGCCTCCGCATCCGCCCCTTCGGCGTCGGCCAAACCAAAAAGTCCGGATCGCCCTTGCTGAATATGTCATTTCGCGGTGTCGGGTTTCTATTTTGCCGGCTGTGGCGCGTTGGCTGTTGGTTTTAGCAGCTCGTCGATGCGGGTTTTGTAAGCTCCTACGCTTCGGTCAACGAGTTTGAGGCCGTTGATCATGATTGTGGGGGTGGCGCTGACGTTGCATTTCTTTGCCTCGGCCAGATCGGTGGCGATAAGGTTGTCTATCTGTTTGGGGTCGGCCATTACTTTGTCGAAGTTATCCAGGTCCAGCTTGAGTTGCCCGGCATACTCGCGCAGATCGGATATCTCCAGCCTGCCCGCGCCGGCCATGAGCCGGTCGTGCATCTTCCAGAACAACTCGGAGCCGCCCTGCTGCATGGCCATCTGCGCCAAAGCGTGGGCGGGCTTGGCCTTCTTGTGGAAGCTCAGCGGCTTATGCTTGAAGACAAGCCGGACCTGGTCCGGGTATGCAGCGAGAATCTCCTTTAGCTTGGGATACTCGCGAACACAGAACGGACACTGGAAATCGCCCCATTCAACGATGGTTACCGGCGCGTCGGCCTTGCCCAAGATGGGTGATGAGCCGATCTCTACGTCGTAAACTGTCGTATCGGGCTTTTTCGCGGCAGTTCGTGTTCGCGACGGCGCGGCCGTGCCCTTGGGATTATTCAAAGCGGTCAGAACCTTCTGCATATCCGCCCGGAGAAGGTGTAGTTCGCGCCTCACCGCGGTTAAGTCTTTGCGAAGCCATCGTATCTCTTCGGAATCCGTACGCTCGATCTCAAACGAAAAATTCACGCGAACCACCTTATTCGCCGGATCATTAGTCTCAAACCGCACCAGCCGCTTAACAGGCCCGGACTCGATCTTGCTCTTATCGAACTTGACAATCAACTCCCCACCCTCGCCGGGCGCAAGAACTTTCTCACCCTCAAAC
>JAGHBX010000640.1 GCA_021160785.1 Planctomycetota bacterium
CAACGTGCACCTCAGCCTCATCCGGCCTCTGTCCCTTGGCCGTCTCTTCAAAACCGTCGGCAACGTCCACCGGCGGCGGGTCGGGTGCGATCCGGAGCTGCCGGTATTCATAATCACTTGCCACTTTCTTCCATGCAGGCGACCCGTATACGCCCGCCTTGCTGTAATCGAACGGCTTAAAGCCGACCTTCAGGACAGGCGAGCCCGGTTTCAACCGGAAATCGTAATTGGCGGGATCGACGAACATCGGGTCTGCGATGATCGAGTTCTTATCGCGCCCGAGTTCGCGCCATTTTTCCAGGTCCGTCCCGGCAAAGTTGATTTCTGCGCCTGCGCTATTCCAGTAGCAATTGTTGTCCATCTTGATTTTGACTTTGGTCCACGGTCCCGACAGCAGGACGCCGGTATCGTAATACACGATATTGTTGGCGAATGTAAACGACAGGTGGTCCTCCACGCGCGTCGCCTGGACCTGGTACAGCTTGCTAAATGCCATGATATTGTTGCGAATCACATTCTCCTTGCCGTAATGCTGATGGAAGCAGCCGGTCTTGACGCGGTAGACGAGATTGTTGGCCATTTCGATGCCGGTGCTGCCCTCGTCGGTGTAGAGCCCCCACCCGCCGTAGGAATACGCATAGATATCGTGCATCACATTGTTGCTGACCGTCGTCCCCTCTGAGGGCCCGAGGGTGTAGACGCCGCCCATGTCGCTGAGCACGCCTTGCCCCAGGTGATGGATATGGTTGAAGTCGACGGTGTTGCGCTTGGCCAGGCTGTCGGCATAGCCCCATCGCCAGCCGACCGAAATACCGGTGTAGTACATATCGCTGATATCATTGTGCGTTACGGTGTTGTCGCCGCTCTGGCCGATCCACACGCCGATGGCACAGGGGAAGATATGCCCACCGGAGCGAATGATATTGTTGTCGGCGGTAATATGGCTGGTCTGCTCGGCTTTGTTGGAGGCAATCTTCGTCTCGCCGATGCGCACTCCGCCGGCGCCGAAATCGTGAATATGGCACCGCTCGATCCGACAGTCGCGACAGCCATTGCGAAACCACACCGCATATCTTCCCAAATGGGCGATCTCGCAGTCGGCAATCGTGATATTCCGCGCACCATCGGCCTGGACGACAGCGTCTATGGGAGAGGCCGCCTGAGACGCCTCGAAGCCGCCTGGCGGCATTGCCCATTCGGCATGACGAAACGACAGGCCTTTCAATGTGATATGCTCGACGAATTCTCCCGCGGCCGCATCGCCCGGGAATATGACGAATGTCTCCAGGACCGGCGCAACGACCTGGGCGGTCGTCATATCCTCGCCCGGCAGCGGCTTGTAATAGAGCACACCCCGGCGACTCAGGAACCATTCGCCCGGCTGATCGAGGGCCTCGGCGAAATTCTCCAGATGAAACCGAGTATTCTTGTGCCAGTTGTTCCACGATTTCATGCCCTTGCCGGATATAATGATGTTGCCGGCGGCGGTATCGACAGCATCGACAAAACGCCGCGTGTTGTCCCACTTGTGATATATCTGCATGTTCACATCGTTGAGATCGCTTTTTTCGAGTGCGCCCAGAACCCGCAGGTCCCGGCTGCGAACCTTCACTATCTGTCTGTGCGTATCTCCGCGGGGCGTGGGCTTATCGAGTTGTTCCTCCTTAACGCCCAACATATAATAGTAAAACTCATTCGGCGTCCGCGCCCGCACCGCACGTTTGCCGTTGACAAACAACTGCTCGAAGTACCACTTGCCCGCAGCGACGTCGCCAATGTTCGCCTGCCATATCCCGTCCGGACCTTTCCTGAAACCCTTTATGACCCTTCCGCCGCTAAAGACCGCAGGGCCTCCTCTGCCAGCCTGATAGGTCACAGGAGATTTCATTGTCCCGCTATCGGCGGGCGTGAGAACAAAAGGCTCTTGCATTGTATACCAGCCCCCGCAGACCTGCACGTTCACAGGCCCGGTGCGGTCGGTTTTTGCCCTGAACTTGCGTATCGCATCGCGAGCGCCGTTAAGCGACGCCAAAGGACCGTCCGTGCGGGCCGGATTCGGCCGGGCACGCTGACCCGTCCATGAATCATCGCCATCCGGCGCGACATAAAATGTTGTCGCACCTGCAACACCGGACAGAATAACAACCAAAACAAGAAAACACCCGGCCAACCGATTCATTCGACATCGCATCATAATCCGGTACCTCCAGAAAAACAAATCGCCATACATTAAACGCTGAAAGCTACATGTTAGCGACTGGACACTGTTTTGTCAAAATGCCGCTGCCGAGGCGATCGGCTTGCATGCCGGCGGGCTAATCCCGGCAAATCGAGACACCCTGCCAGCCCAGGCGGTCAGCGGTGGGCTGAGAGCCCACCCTACCAATCCAGACAAAATGAATGCTTTAATGTGGCATGGGCCTCTTGCCCATGATACACGGGCAGGATGCCCGGCAAAACACCTTGACAGTTGCAGGGGTATGTGCTAATATTGCCCTGTTAATAGTATGTTTTGGGGGACAATTTTAATTGAGAAAGGGAGGTACGGGATGGACCGTAGAAACTTTTTGGTCGCCGGTCTTGCGGCGGGAGCGGGTATTTCTGTTGGAGCATCGGGTGTTTCGGCGCAGAAGAAGTCGAATTCCGCCAAATTCAAGCTGCGTTACGGGCCGGGATTCAGTTCGTTCCGCGGCCATGTGGGCAACGACATCATCGACAATATCAAGTTCGCCGCCGACCAGGGCTTCAGGGCGATGTTCGACAACGGCTTAGGCGGCAAGCCGGCCGAGCTGCAGGAAAAGATTGCCAAAGAAATCGCCAAAAACGACATGAAGTTAGGACCGTTCGTGGTGTATCCGAATTTCAAGGATTCGGATTTGATGACAAAGAAGGAAGACGGCATCAAGAGCTTCCTGGAGAGGGTCAAGGGCGGGCTGGAAACCGTCAAGCGGACAAATTGCGAGGGAATGTTGGTTGTTCCGGGCAAGGTGGACCAGCGGCTGGAGGTCGAGTATCAGACGGCGAACCTCATCGATGTTCTTCGGCGGATGTGTGAAATCGTCGAAAAGGACAAGGTCGTGATCGTATTGGAACCGCTGAACCGGCATAATCATCCGGGGCAGTTTTTGTACGGCATGCCGCAGACGTATATGATCTGCAAGGCGGTCAATCATCCCTGCTGTAAGATCGTCGACGATTTATATCACCAGCAGATTACCGAGGGCAATCTTATTCCGAATATCGACCGTGCGTGGGATACGATCGGCGCCTTCCATCTGGGCGACAATCCCGGTCGTAAAGAACCTGGCACCGGCGAGATCAACTTCAAGAACGTATTCGGCCATATCTACAAGAAGGGCTTTGACGGTGTGCTGTGCTGCGAGCACGGGCGAAGCATCGGCGGCAAGGAAGGCGAGGCGGCCTTTATCGAAGCGTATCGCTGGGCGGACAGCTTCGAGGCCTAAACGGCAAATCACAAAACCGGTCCCGTCGTGGGGTGAGGTTTTCTTATGTAAATCTGTGAACCTGACAGAGGAGTATTGTAATGAGCAAAAGTGTGTTCGGATTGATGATGTTAGCGGCGGTCGCCGTGATGTGTACCGGGTGTGCCCAAAAGACCGCATTGTTCAACGGTAAGGACTTTACCGGCTGGAAGCTGCATGTCGACGACAAGAATGTAAACGTAGATGATGTCTGGTCGGTCAAAGAGGGTGTTATTCACTGTGCCGGCGAGCCCAAGGGGTATATGCGCACGTTAGCTGAGTATTCCAACTACAAGCTGCACGTGGAGTGGCGCTGGACTGACAAGCCCATCAACAGCGGTGTTTTGCTACATGCCAGCGGCGAAGATAAGGTCTGGCCCCGCTGCATCGAGGCGCAGCTCAAGGCGGGCAGCGCGGGCGATTTCGTTTTGATCGGGCATACCGGCATCACCGCCAACGGCAAGGAGTATCAGGACGACGAAAAGATGTATGTCAGTATCGCCAAGAAGCACGACAGTACGGAGAAGAAGCCGGGCGAATGGAACATCTACGATATCTACTGCCAGGGTGATGCCATTATGCTGTATGTCAACGGCCTGCTGCAAAATGGCGGACGAAAAGCCACGGACACAGAGGGCTGGATCTGCCTGCAGAGCGAAGGCTCGCCGATCGAGTTTCGCAATATCTACATCGAGCCCCTGAAACCGGAATAGAAAAACAGCCCGACAGTTACCTCATATAGAACGTCCGGGGAAGAATCGCGGGGGAAAATCTTCGGGCGGGGTCCTATAATCCGGGCGGTGGAATGGTCGCTGTGCGGGAATCCCTTGTTATTGGACGTTGCGCATCTTCTTGGGTTGAATGGGCGGAGTATTTGTGGTACAATAGTCTTAGCAGCAGGAGAGACTGGGGTGGTTAGGCAGTTGTCTTTTCGGGTTGCGGGGGCAAGACTGTTGGGGATCGTGGGTTTTCGTTTTACAGTTTTGACATGCCCGGGCCCGAGAGAATGGTTTAAGGCTAATTGTTTCTTGAATTGTTGGGGGAAGTAAAATGGGTCTTAGTAAAACACTGCTTGTAGTACCGCCGTTTGTGATTGTTGTCGTGATCCTGTTAATGGTATGACGGCTCGCCAATCTCTAATCGCATAACAGAAAACGTTTTCTTGGGGGCCCGCTTTGGCGCGGGTCTCCGTCTATATTTGATGGGGCGGATATTGACCGGCCGGCAGCCTGATTTTGAGGGGCGGCCTTTGCCCGAAACTTAAAAGCCGGATTTTAATGATTTCTCTCTTCCCTTCGTGTGGAGTCCATTCCTTCCGGCTCCACACACTTTTTTATTTCTTCACCAGCCCCACCGTCCCCTTCTTGCAGAGCGCATTTTTGATGTGTGATTGGGATAGTTGTTATCTCCGGTCATCATTTGATGGGTGTGAAGTCAATTTCATTGCCCAGTCGGTGGTTGATTTTGTGGAGTTGTCGGGGAAGTTGGGCAGGGTGATTATCCCTTTTTTGTCGGCGGTTGCGATGATTGGCTTTTGCCATGTTCCGTTTCGGGGGTTGAACCACTGGGCGGTGTATTTGGCGTTTGCTTTTGCGCCTGAGAGTGTTGCTTTGGGTGAGTCTTTTTCGAAGTATAGCATGAACAGGTTTTTGTCTTTGGTGTGTGCGCAGTATGCCCAGCCGAGGTAGCCTTTTTCAATGCCTGACTTGTTGGGCGACAGGAGGTCTACGTCGGGTATGAGGTCCTGATAGGTTCGGCCCTGGGAGAGGATAAATGCCGCCATGTGCCGCATCTGGTCGGCTGAGGGCCATTTGAGTGCGTCCCAGATGTGGTTTTCGGCGGCTTCTTCGACGTTTCCGCCCCACATGCCGCCGTCCCATCCCCCGGCGCCGTAGATGTGGCCCGCTAATCCGCCGGAGAGGACGCTGCCGTACATGCCGGATCGACAGTAGAGAGCGGCCAGGTCCGAGCCTGAGTCTGCTCCGTGCATTCCGTCGTAGTAGGGTTCGCCGTGGAGGCCTGGCACAAGCGGGGCGGTATTGAAGATTTCGGTGAGCAATGCGTACTGGTCATGGGTTCGGCGATTGCCGATTTGATGGTAGGTGAGCCATCTTGCCTTGTCGGTGTGGCCGAAATTGCGCAGCGTTGACGGGTTGGAGTTGGTCCCCGCCAAGGTGCCGAACGGGGGCGAGCCGTATTTGTCGATCACAGCATTGGCGACATCGTTCCACTCCGAGGCGGGAATCGTCCTGCCGGTCGAGTCGAGGTGGATTGGGCTAAAGAGGCAGATATTGGCCTGGTATCGGCTCCATATGTATTGGATGTACCTGACGTAGGAGTCGGGCCAATCGTAGTACTTTTTCCATGCCTGGCCGATGTCTCGGCGGGCGACCTCGATGAACGGGACAAAGCTGGCGGCGTTTAGGTAATCGATCTTCTTGTCCATGCTGCCAAAATATGCAGGGTTTAGCCG
>JAGHBX010000364.1 GCA_021160785.1 Planctomycetota bacterium
GCCGTCCCGCGTGCCTAAGATGATCTCGTCAACCCCGCTGGTCAGCGCCACGCCGATCAGATCGTCGTTGGCGTCCAGCTTGATTGCGATCACACCGTTTGCCCGAGGGTTGCCGTACGCCGCCAATGCCGTCTTCTTCACGAGCCCGTTTTGCGTCGCCATCACAAGCTGCCGACCGTCGAACTCGCGAACGTTCATAATCGACATGATCTTCTCGTCGCGCAACTGCAGCAGGTTGACAATATTCCTGCCCTTGCTCTGCCGCGACATAGCGGGAATATTATACACGCGCAGCCAGTGGCATATCCCACGGCTCGTAAACACCAGCAGGTAGTCATGAGTACTCGCCGTAAACAGGTGCTCGATAAAATCCCCCTCCTTGGTGGTCGACCCGATTATCCCCGTGCCGCCCCTGCCCTGCTTGCGATACGTATCGATCGCCATCCGCTTGATATAGCCGCTGTGGCTGACCATCACCAGCACCTCCTCCTCGGCAACCAGATCCTCCACGTTGAAGTCGACCGCCTCCTCCGTAATAAGCGTTCGCCTGGCGTCGGAATACTTCTCCTTGATCTCGTGGATGTCCTCGCGCACCACATCGAGCTGCATGTCCCTGTTAGCGAGCAGCGACTCATACCCCTCGATCTTCTCCACAAGCCCGGCATATTCATTCGCTAACTTCTCGATCTCCAGTCCCGTCAGCCGCTGAAGCTGCATCGTCAAAATCGCATCGGCCTGGGGCCCGGTAAGAAACTGATCGGCGCCGCTCCGCTCATCGACAAAAGACGCCGGCAGAATCTTCTTCAACGTCGCCGCCTCAGCCAGTCGAAGCGCCTTCTTCATCAGGTTCAGCTTCGCCGTCGGAGCGTCCGGCGACGCCTTGATAATCGCAATGATCTCATCGATATCGCTGACAGCCAGGAGCAGGCCTTCCAGAATATGCGCCCGGTTCCTGCACCGCCGCAGCAGAAAACGCGTCCGGCGCCGAATCACCGTCAGTCGGTGCTGGATATACAGCTTCAGCATCTGTTTGATATTCAGCGTTTCAGGCCGATTATTCACCAACACAACGTTGTTGATTGCATACGTGCCCTGCAGGGGCGTATAGCGATACAGCTTATTCAAAACAACATTGCTGTCGGCATCCTTCTTCAGGTCCACCACTACACGCATGCCCTTGCGGTCCGACTCGTCGCGCACATCGGCAATCTCGCTGATGTTGCCGTTGCGAACACAATCGGCAATCTTCGAAACGATCGTCGTCTTAACCACCATAAACGGTATCTCGGTGAAGACGATACTCTCTCTGCCCTTCCTGGGAGTTTCGATATGGTGCTTGCCGCGGACACGCAGATGCCCGCGCCCCGTAACATAAGCGTCCAGTATCCCCTTGCGGCCGCAGATGATGCCTCCTGTCGGAAAATCCGGACCCGGAAGACGCTCGAAGATATCCTTGAACCCGCACTCCGGATCGTCAACCATCAGCAAGAGTGCATCGCATACCTCGCCCACATTGTGCGGGGCAATGTTCGTCGCCATCCCAACCGCGATACCGCTGCCGCCGTTGACCAGCAGATTCGGAAACTTGCCCGGAAGAACGACCGGCTCCTGCCGCGTCTCGTCGTAGTTGGGCACAAAATCGACGGTATCCAGCTTCAGGTCGTCCAGCATCTCCATCGCCGCCGCCGTCATCCGGGCCTCGGTATAACGCATCGCCGCCGGAGGGTCCGCGTCGATACTGCCGAAGTTACCCTGCGGATCGACTAAGGTCCGCCGCATATGCCAATCCTGACCGAGACGAACTAACGTGCCATACGTCGCCTGATCGCCATGAGGATGATAATTACCCCCCGTATCACCGACGATCTTGGCGCACTTGCGGTGCTTGGTTCGCGGGCCGAGGTTCAGGTCGTTCATCGCCACGAGTATGCGTCGCTGCGACGGTTTCAGCCCGTCGCGAACGTCGGGCAAGGCCCGTGCGACAATTACGCTCATCGCGTAATTGAGATATGAATTCTTCATTTCATCGAGAAT
This sequence comes from Planctomycetota bacterium, assembly GCA_021160785.1. Taxonomy (GTDB): domain Bacteria; phylum Planctomycetota; class Phycisphaerae; order Sedimentisphaerales; family Anaerohalosphaeraceae; genus B28-G16. The sequence continues at coordinate 2,035 of JAGHBX010000364.1, forward strand.
CCGCATGTCCTCGAATTGCTCGACCACCTTGTCTTTGCTTTCAGCCATATCGCTCGTATTTCCCTGCCTGTGCATGCTCTCATCGCTACGGCTCCGATTCCCCGGAAATCCGCCTTATTTCTACGCTGTAATGTACACGCAGAATCAACAAAAGTCAACGTTAAGACCTGCTTTTGACATTTTTATTGGCAACCGCCCCACACACAGTACAAACGACCGCAAAAGCCCGAATCTGCTTCAGTTACCGACGCTTAGGACCGATACCGATATCATTAGAGAAGAGCATTATGCCGGAGAGTGATGGACTATGACTGCTTCCACTAAAATCCGCCGCACCCAATGGGCTCGGAAATACGCACAGAAGATACTCGATCTCTGGCAATCCCAGGAAAGCCCCCTCGGAGTCGACGACGCCTATGCCCAACAACTCGAAGAGCAGCTTCTCAAATACTTCGACGACCCCCTAATGCGAGACCTCATAGAGGCAAGCTACTAAAAAACCACAACTTACACCCCGCCCAAATCTAACAACCAGATGTGAAATCCCCGCCATCCTGCTCGAAGCCCCCCGTACCGCCGGCGTCTCGCCGGCCCCACAGCCCCGAAGGGGCGACACAAAAACATCACCGGAGACGATACTACAGCAATATATAATCGACAATATACAATCTACAATACTCCGAAAATTCCCTTGCCCACAACCCACCGCAAGCTATAATTATATGATGGCTGATGGTATTGAGCGTAATCTTGGTGAGCAGCCTGTTTTGTCTATCATGGTTGATCATGGTTTGGCTGGCCATGATCTTGTGGCCGCTTCTTCTGATCAGATCACTCATAAGATGGTTTCGCGTGCCTGCAAAGGCAGGCGGCTGAGTCGGCGGGTCCAGTTGAAGATACTTGCCGCGCTTAATGCCGCGACGGAAAAGGAACACTCGCTGAGCGATCTGTTCAATTATCCAGGACTTTAGATTGTATATTGTAGATTGTAGATTGTAGATTGGATTGGAACGCTTCGCGGCTAAAATCCTTTTGCCACGTCGAACACTGCCAGTCGGCGTAGCTGCGGCGTCGCCATTGCTTTGGACACGCGCAATCTCACCGCCGCCACTTCCGTCGGGTCAAAAACCTGAATCCGCTTGTGTCCGATGCATTCGCCCGTGCAAAGGGGTTTCCATACTCCGCCGGTAACGAGCCCCTCAAGCGTGTACTTCCGGATGCGTTCACCCCGGGCAATGTCTTCCATGGCAATCATGTGATTGATGCTCTGCGGTTGCGGAAGTTTCAGCTCAATTGAGTTGCCGGCGCCCGTCGTCTCCGCAACGGACTTGCCAAAACGCCGCCGCACTTCTTTTCCGAACTCGGCAAGCCGCGCGATGTCATGTTCTGGGACGAGACCTTGCGAGGTGATGACTTCGCCGAGCAGCAGGTTGCAGTTGTGGCCGACCGACCCGTAATACATCCCCATGAGTCCCGCCAGAGAATGTACACTCTTGTCTTGCCCCGGTTTCCAGAACCAGTTATGGTTACGCAGGGGAGCGTCGGCCATCCCCGGCGACCAGACCGTGCCGCCGGGATCGCCGCTGCCGAGGCATCGTTTCCATGCCTTGCAATTGTGTCCAACGTCGCCCCCTTCACCCTTTGGCATCGTGGCCCAGCAGGGGTAACGCACGCGCCCGACCTCGTTGCCGACCCAGCGATGGTCCGAGCGGCGGGAGCTGTGGTAAAAGACGGAGTTGGGTTGGTGCTTCTCGAAGATCCCCAGCACGTCCGGCCCGCCTTCGTGCGGCAGCTTCACTCCCGCATCAAACCAGATTTGCACCAACTCGCCGTACCGCGAGCACAGTTCTTCGAGTTGCCCCTGTGCGATGCGGTTATAGGCCTTTTGCTTCTCAGTGTTCCGCCCCCTGCCCCAATCGGCGTAGTGCCCCCATACCGTCTGGTAGGCGTTGCGGTGCGTGCTGTAATAGATACCGGGCTTGATACCAGCCTTACGACAGGAGGCAACGAAATCGGCGACAACATCGCCCTTACCATTGCGCCAGGCCGCCTGTTTGACGCCGTACGGATAGAGATCGCTTTGCCACTGCAGAAAGCCGTTGAAATGGGTTGCCGTGAACACGGCATATTTGGCGCCGGCCGCCCTGGCCGCCTCGAGCCACTGGTCGGTGTCCAGCTTGACGGGATTGTACTTCGCCGGATCGATGCGTTCGCGGTGGGTGTTGTTCCCTGAGAAGATACCCGCCGCAATCGCCAGGTCAAACGAGTAAAGCAAGCCGATTTCGCAATCCTGCCAGGCCAACTGCGCCGGTGTCGGACGCGGCGACGGCGGGTTGCCGCCCTCATCCGCTCCGAAAGATAAACGCGGACGCAATGCGCCCCCCGCCAGCAGTGTGCCGCCGGCTTTTACGAAGGATCGTCGAGTTATCATAGTCTTTCGCCCTCGTAACCGTTCACGGGTATTTTCATGATATTGCCCAACACACCCAATATCGAATACCCGGCTGTCAAATCTTGCAACCTACTTCTTTCATAACACATTCAAAACTGCAAGTCAAGCGGACATACGAATCTGTTTAATCTCAAATCTGCGCTCACACGATATGCCGATCCGCCTGCGCATTTGGCGCATGTGCCTTTTCGTGGCTAAACTTCTTTGTGCCTCTTTGTCCCGATGTACATCGGGATTAAAATTCGTAAAATCCGAGTAATCCGTGGTTGCAGTTCTTTGGTTTTCGGCGAAAAACATTGAAAAGTTGCAATTTCTGTGGGCATTTGGCGTTGACAGTGCGTATGTACTTTACTATAGTTGCGTTCTCTTAATAATTTCCGTGAATTTCTGGGCATGTTTTGACAAAGGAGAAGTGAATAATGGGTAACAAACGGGTCTATTTCTTTGGCAGCGGCAAGGCCGAGGCCAACGCGACGATGAAACAACTCTTAGGCGGCAAAGGGGCTAATCTGGCCGAGATGACCAATCTCGGCGTGCCCGTACCGCCGGGCTTTACGATTGCCGCCTCGGTCTGCAAGGAATACTACGAGAACAAAGGCCGCTGGCCGGACGGTCTCAAGGACGAGGTCGACCGGAACATCGCCAAACTGGAAAAAGCGATGAAAGCCAAATTAGGCGACCACAACCACCCCCTGCTGGTCAGCGTTCGCAGCGGCGCCGCGATCTCCATGCCCGGCATGATGGACACGGTCCTAAACCTCGGCCTGAATGACGAGGTCGTCGCTGGCATAATCGAGCGGACCGGCAACGCGCGCTTTGCTTACGACATTTATCGCCGCTTTATCGACATGTTCGGCGACGTGGTAATGGGGTGTCATCATGAGTATTTCGAGCATATTATCGACGCCGCCAAGAAGAAAGCCCGCGTCAAGGTCGATAACGAACTCAACGCCGACCAGCTAAAGGACGTAGTCGCCAAGTACAAGGCCTGCTACAAAAAGCACGTCGGCAAGCTCTTCCCTCAGGACGGCCGTGAGCAGCTCACATACGCCATCAACGCGGTCTTCGGCTCATGGAACGCTTCCAGGGCCATCAAATATCGCCAGTTGAACAACATCACCGGCCTGCTCGGCACCGCGGTAAACGTGCAGGCTATGGTATTCGGCAATATGGGCGACGACTGCGGCACGGGTGTGTGCTTTACGCGGAACCCCAGCACCGGTGCCAAGGAGTTTTACGGTGAATTCCTGATGAACGCCCAGGGCGAAGATGTTGTTGCTGGTATTCGGACGCCGGTGCCGCTTAAGGAATTGAAAAAGGTCATGCCCAAAGCTTACGGCGAACTGACGCGGTTGATGAGCAGCCTTGAGAAGCACTACACGGATATGCAGGAGATGGAGTTTACGATCCAGGAGAAGAAGCTGTACATCCTTCAGACGCGGACGGGCAAGCGAACGGCGGAAGCGGCTGTGAAGATCGCGGTGGATATGGTGCGGGAGAAGCTTATTTCGGCAAAGACGGCGGTTGGCCGTGTTGAGC
>JAGHBX010000603.1 GCA_021160785.1 Planctomycetota bacterium
ATGTCGGCCAGTTTAACGTAACCTATATCTACGTCTCTCGCGATGTGCCTGTAACCGAGCAGCCCGTCCAGCCGACAATTCATTCGAAACCTGTCCACCCCACCCAGCCGGCCGGCGGGGAGTTCCCCGGCAAGATTGATCCCGGCAGTATCGAGCTTGAGCCCGTCGAACGCGAGGATACGAAAAAGAGACCCGTGATCCGCGAAGAAGATATGCTGGAGCTTATCAAGCCTTACACCGGCAACCTGCAGAACAAAGGCGGCGGCATCATCATCGCCGCCACCGAGTTGGCGACCGAAAAAGAGCTCGAAGAAATGGCCCTGCCCCTGGAACTTCGGACGGAAAAAAAGACACCCCCCCGGACGGACGAGGGCGCCGGCGTGCCCGATGAGACACGTGAGCCAATCGACAACGCTCGCGTTGAGTGGGTCTTTGAAGACGGCAAATGGATCCCCAAACGTGTCGGCGGAGTCGCGTCCGTTACGCCGCCTGCCGTGAGCTCCACTATGGCAAGCCAGCAGGTCGGCCCGGATGCACTGACTTTGCAGGAGCCTGCCGCCGGTGAGTACGGCTGGGGGCAGGTTGGTCGCGGAGCCGTCAGGAAACGCGTCATTAAGATACCGACAGATCTACTCAAGAGCGGCGACCCGCAGTATGACATCATCATTCGCCCGGGCGACCGAATCTCCGTTCCCGTCGATATAATCGGCGAGTTCTGGGTAATGGGCAATGTCAACAGGCGCGGCGAGATCAATCTCACCGGCCGCCCGATGACCCTTAAGATGGCCATCGCCATGGCCGGGGGGCTCGGGCCGTTAGCCTGGCCCAAAAAGGTCGAAGTCATCCGTCGAATAGGAAAGAACAAGGCGGGTCTGATGCAGGAAGAGACCGTTATGGTCGACCTCGACAAGATCGCCAAGGGAGAACAGCCCGACTTCTTCATAAAACCCTTTGATCTGATAAACGTGGGCACGCACGGCACAAGCCGCTGGCAGGCGGTGCTGAGAAACGCTTTCAGGGCCACGTATGGATTCGGATTTATTTATGACCGTAATTTCGCAAACCGCGACCTGGGCAATGATCCGTTCCCGGGGCACATCTCGGTCAACAGTCTTTTTTAACCGCTCGGTTTGAGCAATGTATGAGTGATGGTATGGCAACCGACAACAAGGCTGCGGAAGAAGAGAGGACCGGTTGGCGTGCGCTTGATTCGAGCGTATATGTCAAGATCGCCATCATTGCGCTTCTTCTTGGCTGGTTCTTCCGCCAGGAAATAGACAACGTCGTCTATCGATGGGCGACCGATCCGAGCTGGTCGCACGGCTTCCTGATTCCGCTGTTTAGCCTGTACTTCCTTAGTCAGCATACCCGTGATATTGTAACGTTGAAACCAAAAGCCAATTATCTCGGGCTGGTGCTGCTTGTCGGCTGCTTTGTCTTTTACGCCCTCGATGTCGTTCAGTTCGGCATTGCCTACTTCCAGCCGCTGACTCTGATAGCGGCAATCGGCGCCACGGTGCTGTTTCTGGGAGGCTGGCGGCTCGTGCAATACACATGGCTGCCGATCATATATCTGGTATTCGCCGTAAAACTGCCCGACAGACTTTACAAGGGTTTGACCATACCGATGCGAATATTCGCAGCCAAGACAGCATCGGCTCTGCTGAGTGTGGTTCACGGTCTGGAAGCAACAGCCGGCGGCGTGGTCATTAATGTAACCTACAACGGCAAGCTGATGGATCCGCCCCTGGATGTCGCAGAAGCCTGCAGCGGAATGCGCCTCTTGATGGCTTTCCTTGCACTCGGCGTCGCCATGGCGTACCTGCACTATCGACCTGTCTGGCAGCGACTGGTGCTGCTGGCGAGCACCATACCGATAGCCATACTTTGCAATATCGTGCGTGTCACCGTTACCGGCTTTATATATGTTCTCGGCGACCCCAAATATGCTCAAGGGATATATCATGATATGTTGGGCATGGGCATGCTGCCCCTTGCTTTTGGATTGTACGGCGCCCTTGCGTGGTTCATGTCCAATCTGTTCGTCGACGAGGCCCAGATACAGCCAAACATTATTGTCCGCCGGAGAAACTGAATATGCGCCAGGCAAAGGCGATATCAGGGTAATTATGAATAAGATGATTAAGCCATATATCCAGCTTCCTTTTCTCATCTGCCTGACCGTGTTGGCGCTGGCGGCGGGATTCAAGGAGGCTGTCATCGAGTGGTCGGGCGCAAAACTCAAAAAGCTGCCCATAGCGCTGCGCAAATCTCTTGACGATCTGGATGAAAGCAAGCTGTCCCCCTACCGCGTCGTGCGCAAGTCGCAAATAGACCCCGTCGTGCTCAATGAACTCGGGACCGAAGACTACATCCAGTGGGTGCTGGACGACACCGAGGCCGATACCCTGAGCCCCACACGATATTGCTCGCTCTTTATCACCTACTACACCGGCGACCCGGACAGGGTGCCGCACGTGCCGGAAGAATGCTTCACAGGCGCCGGCAATCAAATGCTTTCCCGGCAGGCGGTTACGCTGGCGCTCGACCTTGACC
>JAGHBX010000157.1 GCA_021160785.1 Planctomycetota bacterium
AACCGGTCCAGCATGCAACGGCGTCAGCATTTTTGAACCGATCGAAATCCCCGAATTCGGCCATAATGATAAACCCAAGCACTGTACTGATGCCTTTTGGATTGGTAATGATTTTGAGTCTGTTCTCGAGGTATTCGTTAGCTTTAATAATTTGTCTGACTTCTCTGAGGATGGTGTCTCTCTGTCGTTCAACAGTCTGAATTCTTTCGCAGTTTTGCCAGAGTATTTGTGCTTCAATGGGCTTGAATTTATCCCCATGCCCGGTCAACCATCGATGCATAGAAGCAGCGTTAATAGCTTTGGGTCCTCTGGCGTTTACCTGGTACATTTGCCATCGCGTGACGGATTTGATTTGTGCGGCTTCCCCAGTGATTCGATGCCACTGCCTGGCGAGCATTCGCAAATGGCGGATTTCTATCGGCGGGACATAGGCGTGTGGAATGAATTCGTTCTTCATGATCTGAGCTATCTTTGTGGCAGAGATTTTGTCTGTATCAGCCATTCGAGGCCTCAGTTTGCTGAGGTCAAGGGCATCGAGCAAGTGGATTTCATCGGCCAGGGGCTTGAGCATATCCCAGAGCCAGTAATAGGATCCCATCGATTCGATACCGATACAAATAGGTTTTTTGAAAGATTGGACAAATCGGATGATTTTTCCGGTGCAATGATTTGGAATAGTGACTTTTTCGAGGATCTCGGATGTGGCATCCATAGCGGCATAGGTGGCGGCTGTGGTATGAAGATCGATTCATAGAAAGGTATTGCAATGCGAGGTTATAGTGATAAAATTACTCATAATAAAAATCTCCATGTAGGGGTTAATAAAATTAAGTTTTCACACAGGCGTCATGATACCGCATCACGGCGTCAATCCCTATATGGTTTCACATTAATTGAGCTTTTGGTTGTTATTGCCATAATCGCGTTATTGCTCAGTATTCTCATGCCAGTGTTGAATACAGTGAAGAAATCAGCTCAGGGCACTATCCCTCCGTGGGCGTACCAGTCGGAAATGAACCTGATAGGCGGCCCGGACGAACCTCAGGTAGAGTCTGATAAGGCAGCTATCCGCAGAGGAGCATCTGTAACTGGCCGATATTCTGTATTTGGAATCGATGGGATTTTTGACACAGGAGGCCGGAAAGAATGCTGACAAGAGAAACTGGGAATACAAAGGATACCTAAATGAAGAAACCATATTATGTTTACTCGACGAAATGTCAGATTAGAATGAATGGTTTGAAATCTAATCCAAGAAGAGCAATGTAATGCGAAGACGTGAGTTTATGAAGTTAGCAGCCGGGGCAGCGGCTTCGGGAGCTTTTGGCAGCGGAAATTTTGCTTTTGCAAAAGATGATCAGTCGCCTGCTTCGGTTCAGATCAGCCCTGAAAAGCTTATGGGGCTTTTTGAGTCGGACAATCCGAAGGTTCTAAAGCTGACTGAAAAAATCTTTCGCGATTGTATTTTGAATAAGGTTTATCCTCCCAAAAAGCCACTTTTGAAACACAGGTGGGTTGCGCCGGGCGGTGGATTTTATGGGCTTTGGATTTGGGATACAATGTTTGTGGTCGATCTTTTAAGTACTATTCCGGGTCAAGAGAAGCTGATCCGGGAGATATTTCAAAATTACTGGGACTTCCAGCAGGCATGGAATGTTAAGATGCCTAAAGAGCGCCATGACATGATTCCGTGCATGATAATACCCGATAACACGAATTGGAAAGATTTTCCGGCTTATTCACAAATTCCCATACTCGGGTGGGGGCTTGAGCGGGTTTATAAAAGGAACAAAGATAAAAAACTAATTAAGATGGCTCTTGGGAATCTTGAACGGTTTCATGAATGGTATTGGAGGGAAAGGGATGTTACCGATATCGGTCTTATTGGCGTTGGTGCTTACAGCAGCGATGTTCAACATGGTCGTTATGAAACTTTCGATTTTGACCGGTCCCTTGATGATTTGAAGTTGACACCGCATCCGGGGCGAAAAGCTGATCCTGTTAAAAACGGTAACTGGTACGGCAATGTTCTGGTTACAGGTAACACATCTTATCTGCTCCTTGCCGAGAAGTCACTTGCCAGGCTGGCAGTGGAGATGGGAGATAAGAAGATGGCTGCCAGACGAAAGGTTCGGATCAAGAAATGTGCGAAGGCGATTCAAAAGTATATGTGGGATGAAGACCGCGAGATATTTTCTGCTCTGGATCGTGATTCGTTGAAAAAGTATGAGGGACTGAGCATCGGAAGCCTGCTGCCGCTTTATGCAGGTGCGGCGAGTAAGAGGATGGCGAAAAAGCTTGCGGACACTTTGGACGGTGATGCGTGGATGACACCGCTGCTGGTGCCGACTATGCCGAAGGACGATCCGAAATTTCAGTCAAGCGGGTATTGGCGAGGTGATGTGTGGCCTCCGTCAAGCTATCAGGTCGCGCGTGGATTGTATGACTATGGTTACAAAGATCAGGCCGCTGAAATATGTGACAGGATGGTTGCCAATGCAATTAAGAATGGGGTCAATGAGCACTACGATTCGATTACGGGTAAGCCGATCGGGGTCGAGGGGCTTGGTATGAGTTGCACCATTTTGACAATGATGTTTGACGGGATGACTAAAAAGTACAAGTTAAAAGTCAAGACGTAAATATTACCAGAAGGCTTCACAAATGAAAAGATATATCAAAAATATTATGTTTTTGTCCTTTCTGTTAAGTTTCCAGAAGGTCGGCGCCTACGGGCTACAGCCGACGTTTACACCGGTTGATCCGTTTTATGGCGATTATGTCGGAGTTATGCAAATCGGCGACGTTGAATTTGCCTCGCGCGCGATGGTTGTTCCCGAAAAGCATCAGGACAGGGAGTTTCACTACCGCGTCCAGATCATCGAATCGGACGGCAAGAGAGGGACCATCGTTGAGCTTTTCGGAAAGCCTGAAAATGACAGTGTAACTTTGGTCGGAGAGCGGGACGGAAGATGGACAGGGCTTATAAAGGACGGTGTTGTCTTTGCCGAACGAAAAGGCGACAGACCCGCAACATTCCACGGTAAATTTACCAGACGAAAAAGTCCGACCGAACGATTAAGCCCTGCCAAAGGCGCAACTGTGTTGTTGCCTTACAAGCCGGGTGTAAAAACAAATCTCGACAAATGGCAGAACAATAAATGGAAGCTGCTTGACGATGGAAGCGTTGAAGTAGCCAATGGTGGAAATGTTTCGCTATGTGAATTTGGCGCAGTCAAAATGCATGTCGAATTTGCAGTTCCCTACAAATGCTATGATTTCGGCCAGGGGCGGGGCAACAGCGGAGTGTATCTGCTTGGTCGTTACGAGGTCCAGGTACTGGACACATACGGTTACAACACGAATCCGGGCAATTGCGGGGGTATTTACGAGAATGCTCCGGCTTCGGTTGAACATGTGTGTTTTCCACCGGCGTACTGGCAGACATATGATATAACTTTTTACCCGGCTAAATTCGGATATGCAGGAAAACGAATCCTGCCGGCGAAGATAACGGTGCTCCATAACGGTACGAAAATCCATGAAGATGTTGATATCAAAAAGGCTCCAACGCCATCGTCTATAGCTTCCGATGAAGTGCCTCAGGGGCCTCTTCACTTGCAGGATCATGGCAATCCGGTTCGCTATCGAAACATCTGGTATGTGCCCATTCAGGATGCCAGGGCCATGCCAAAGAATGCAATTCTCACAAAGGCCGAATACCTGGATGCTATCGACGGCCTTCTCATAGAGATGCAAGAAAAACACGCCGTGGATTTTGCTTCATCCGTGCGATACGCCTATGGACATAAAGAAATTTCAGATGAGGTGCAAAATCGTTTCATCACCTTTTTGAGATCTGATGCCAAAGACGAAGCGAAACTGTCGATTTGTGCCGAAATGGACGAGATCGCCCGATTGGCCAACGTGGATAAGAGAAGCCTGATTTCGGATATTCAGCGGACGATTGATGTCATTAACAGCCCGGCGATAGAGTGTCGATTGTTGAGAACGCTGGCGAAACTCGGTGATAAGAAGGCGCTATCCGCTGTGGGGGCCTATCTTGGCGAATCGAATCCGGATACCATGTATGAAGTTGTTGAGGTACTGGGCGATTGGCCTGACATTTCCGCGGTGGAATTGTTGCTATCGGTCATGAAGAGCAATACAGACAGCCGTTGCCGTGGTGCGTCCTTTGAGGGGATGTTGAAGCTTGTCAGGTTACATTCGGATGTTTGGCATGCGGAGATTGTCAGGTATCTCAAGGTAGCTTACGAGCTTTCATCAACAAACGCCCAGTGTAAAGCTGTCCTGAAACTTCTGCCGAATTATCCGTGTGTCGAGGCAATGGAATTAGGCGAACTGATGGCAAAAGATCATGAACTTGCTTTGGAGGCCGAAGTTGTTGTTGCAGCGATCCGTAGTTCAATACTAAAACAGAAATTCATCGCCCGTGCATCGCACAATAACAACAATGTCAAGTCCGCCTTCGATGAAGACAAGAACAGCAGATGGGATACCGGAACGCCTATGAAGCCGGGTATGTGGTTTATGCTCGATTTGGGAAGCCAGACGAACTTTCAAAAGTTGACTTGCGACCACAATCCATCAGGTGACGATTACTTCAGGGATTATGAGATTTATCTCTCCGATGACGGCAACAACTGGAAAGGACCTGTGGCAACAGGCCAAGGGTCAAAAGCAACGACAACCATCGACCTTGGTCGAAAGGTCACGGCTCGGTATATCAAAATAGTTCAGACCGGTTCGGCAGAAGGGAACTTCTGGTCGATACATGATATTGTGATAGAATAGGAGATGCGGTGAGTAGTCCGTGTAGAGTGTGTGGATCGCAGACGATATGTGTGAAAGGAGATGTTCAATGAAACGTGCAATATTACTGTCGGTCATGTTATTTGTAACAACTGTATGCAATGCCCAGAGGCGTCCGCAGGATCCGACGCCGGAGGAACTTGCAAAGATCACAGCGGCGGCGCCGAAGAAAGCAACCGCGAAACCGCTCAAGCCGCGAAAGATGCTCGTCTTAACTTATCAGAGTCACGAAGAAGGCAGGTACGCAGGCGAAAAGGCTCTGGAGATCATGGCCAGACAAACCGGAGCCTACCAACTCGAATTCGTGCGAAGCAAAGAGGCGATGGTCGATGTGGTTGTTCCCGAAGTATTGAAAAAATATGACGCTGTTTGCCTGAACAACTCAACCGGCGGCGAAGGAAATGCAAAAAACGGGAAGACGTTTGTGGAGAATATCAGCAAGTACGTTGCAGACGGCGGTGGCCTGGTCGGCATTCATGCGGCGACCGACAACAGGATGGGCGAGGTATTCGGCGGTTTCTTCTGCGGCCATCCCTGGTCCGAACAGGTCGGTATCATGATCGACGATCCGGACCACCCGCTGTGCAAGGTGTTCAAGGGCAATAACTTCATGGTGCACGATGAGATATATCAGTTCGACCGCATTTATTCGCGAGAGAAACTGCGTGTGCTTCTCAGCCTTGATATGACAAAGACCGCCGACAAAGGCCGACGCGAAGACGGAGACAACGCCGTCGCCTGGGTCAAGAAACATGGCAAGGGACGGATTTTCTACTGTTCGTTAGGGCATAACCGTCAGATTTTCCAGGATGCGAACCTCTTGCGTTTTTATCTCGATGGGATCCAGTTTGCACTGGGTGATATCAAGGCGGACATGACTCCGAGCGGGCCACTCAAAGAGCCGAAGATTAAACGCGAGCCCTTTAAGATGCCCGAAAGCGGAGTAATCGAAGGATATCTTGTTGCGTGGGAATATGCCGGCCCTTATCTGACGGACAAGCCTTTTGAAAACAAGTTTGCACCTGAACTGGATACGAAAGAAAAGATAGAGTGGAAAAATGCACCTGTCGGACAGGACAGCCACAGACCCTACGTGATGTCCTTCGATAGAGTGAAAAACCTCAGGGGCGACAATCGAGTTCTGTATCTGCAAACCAACGTGTTGTCTCCTGTCGCCCAAAAAGCTATAACGGTTATGGGCAGCGACGACGGGATCAAGGCGTGGCTAAACGGCCAGGTCGTCCACGCCAACGACGCCACCCGCGGGCTCGATCCGAATTCGGACAAAGTTGCTGTTAACCTCAAAAAGGGATGGAATTCGCTTCTGGTGAAAGTTACTCAAGGCGGCGGCGAATGGTCCGCGTGTGTGTCGCTGCGAAAAGAAGATGGAAGCAAGCTGTCAGGCTTAAAGTGTGTTACTGATATCAAATAAAACTCACAACCAGAATTCATGACTATTTCGGAGAATGTTGTTATGAGAGGAAAACAAACTACAAGGCGGAGCTTTTTACGGAAATGCGCCGCCGCGACAGTGGCTGTGCCGTTTGTCGTAAACGCAAAGGCCTTTGGCGCCAATGACCGCATCAATATGGGCTTCATCGGAATGGGCGGTCAGGGTAGAGGCGATATGGGCGGCTTTATGGGTTTCAACGATGTGCGCGCTGTAGCGGTGTGCGATGTTGTCGACAATCACCTGAACCAGGCCAGGGATCAGGTCAACGGCAGATACGGTAACAAGGACTGCAAGACTTACAAGGATTTCCGGGATGTGATCGCCCGCGACGACATCGATGCGATCTTCATCGGAACGCCGGACCACTGGCATGCGGTTATTTCCATCGCCGCCATGAAGGCAGGAAAAGACATCTACTGCGAAAAACCAGAAACTCTTACGATCCGCGAAGGTCGCCAGATGACCACCGTCGCCCGCACATACGGCAGAGTATTCTCCGGCGGAAGCCAGCGTGTCTGGGGCGACTACAACTGGTTCCACAAGATGGTGCGCGGCGGCAGGCTCGGCGAAGTCAAAGAAGCGTGGGTCAATGTCGGCGGACCGTCAGGGGCGTGTAACTTCAAATACGAACCGACTCCTCCGGGAGTTGACTGGGACATGTGGCTAGGACCTGCTCCCTGGAGACCCTATAACGAAAGCCTGACCAAGGGCAACTTCAGGCCTTTCCGCGATTACTCCGGCGGCGGCATGACCGACTGGGGCTGTCATACGTTCGGCGGAGCGCTGTTTACTCTCAATCTTCACAAGACCGGACCAAAACTTGTTCTCCCACCCGACGGCAAGGATGTGGAACGCTTGACTTACATCTTCGACAATGGCGTGAAGATTTATCACGGCGGCGGCTGGGGAGGCATAGTCAACTTTAAGGGAACAGAAGGCGAAATCGGGCAGATCGGCGACAGAAACGGCAAAAAAGAATCCCCGCCCAATATTCACATCCCCAACTACAAAGGCCACGGCGGAATCTTCGGCGACTTCCTGCATTGTGTCAGAACACGTGAAAAACCGTTCCGCGATATTGAGATTGCCCATCGCACCGCAACGGTGGCTCACTTGGGCAATATCGCTCACTGGCTGGGCAGACCCTTGAAGTGGGATGCCGTGAAGGAAGAAATAATCGGCGATCCGGAGGCGAGCCGCTGGCTGGACAGGACAAAACGCGAACCATGGAGTATTGCATAACCCTGATAATTTCCAAATGATAAAAGGAATCTGAATATGAAAACTAAAATTCTCTTTCTTGTTTTGACAGCGGCTCTGGCCGGCTCGACTATGGCGGCCGTCGAAATAGACAAACTCGAAAGCTCCATAGAAAAGTTGCAGGCCTACGAATACGATAAGACAAATGGCGTGGATCTAAGATGGGTCGAGTCACAAATTGCTCTGGCGTCTGCGGACAATTCCGTTCGCGGCAAGGTCGAGACTAAACTCATCGACTCGCTCGCCAAAGCCAAAACCAATGATGCAAAACAGTTCCTGTGCAGGCAGCTCAGGACTATTGGAACATCCCAATGCGTACCTCAGCTCGCCTCGATGCTTACCGATAAAGATATCTCGCATATGGCCAGATACGCCCTTGGCAGAATCGAGACACCTGAAGCGGGAAACGCTCTTTACAAGGCCCTTGGCCAAACATCCGGCAAGATAAAGGCCGGCATAATCAATACGCTTGTTCAGATGGAATACGCTGCAGCGGCCTATGACATCACAAAGCTCGTCAATGATTGCGACAAAGACGTGGCGATTGCGGCGATCAGGGGTACGGGACGCCTGGGCGACAGGCGTACGGTCGTGATGCTTCAAAGAATGCGTGCTTCCGCGGCGAAAGACATGCAGGTTGAGATTGACTCTGCGATTCTAAATTGCGCTCGCAGGCTTGTCGAAAAAGGCGACGGCAGGTCGGCGGTCGAAATCTACCGGGAGTATTACAACGGCAAGTATCCCGAACATCTTCGCACAGCGGGTCTGCGAGGCCTTGTTGAGGCGAGCGGCCCGAAGGCTGCGGCGATTCTTGTCGAGGCGATAAAGGGAGACGATCCGGACATCCGCAGAAACGCCATCGCAATGATGGCACTTATTAAAGACGAAAAGACAACCGATACTTTCGTTGAGTTGTGTAAAGTTGTTCCCGCCGACGGACAGGAACTCATCGTCAGGTCGCTTGCCGCCCGCGGCGATGTGTCGGCAGCGCCGCTGGTTATCGAGATGACCGGCAGCACCCAAGAGAATGTTCGCCTGGCGGCTCTCGAGGCCCTGGGCGATATTGGCACGCCCCAGGCTATACCATGTCTTGCCAAGGCAGCGGCTTCGGCGACGGAAAGGGAAAAACAGTTTGCCCGCTCCAGCCTTGCCAGGATGAGAGGCGACGGAATCGATAAAGCCTTTATTCACCGGATCAATTCCGGTGACTCCGGCAGCCGCATTGAGGTTATCCGAGCAATCGGACTGCGGTTGGATTGTGAACCATTTGCAACCCTGCACGAGGTTGCCAAGACCGACGCAGACGATGGTATCCGTCGCGAAGCGATCATTTCAATGGGTCGTATCGGTAAACCGTCGGACCTTGAAACGATCGTAAAACTGGCAATTGCTCCAAAAAGTTCCGGCGACAGAGGCGCCATCAAGCAGGCTGTGTCGATTGTATTCAACAAAATGCAAAACAAAGACGACCAGGCAAAACCCGTTCTGGCAGTCCTGAAGACCGGCCCGGATGATGCAAAGATTTCGCTGCTGAGCCTTCTTGCCACACCCGCCACAGCCAATGCCCTCAAGGCCGTCAGCGCCGCCGTTACATCTTCAAACAGCAAGATAAGCGATGCGGCTATCCGCGCCCTGGGCGAGTGGCCCAATCCCGCTCCGGTCGAGCAGCTATATCAAATCGCCTCGAGCAGTACCAATCAGATTCACAAGATACTTGCCCTTCGCGGGTACATTCGTTTGACACCACTCACTAAGAACCCGACAGCGTGTTATGTCAATGCTCTCAAACTGGCCAATCGCAACGATGAGATAAGGCAGATACTTGGCGGCCTACATCATGCAGGAACACGCAAGGCGCTGGAGATAGCCGAATCCTACATGAACGACCAGACCCTCAAAGCAGAAGCATATATGGCCGCCGTCAAGGTTTCCAATGTTTACTGCTGGGAGGATCGCACAAGAGTCAGGGCAATGCTTGATAAGATTATCGCCGATGCACCCAATGACGGCATCCGCAATCAGGCAAGAAACGTCATCCGCAAAATGGACGAGTACAAGAGCGTTATAGCGTCGTGGAAGGGCACGAAGTCATTCGCCATACCGGGCGTCGCTGACGGCAACAGGATATTCGAAACGGTTTTCGAACCTGAGAAAGACTTCAATTCGAAAGACATCGTCTGGCAGATGGTTCTTCCCGAGTTCGAAGGCGGTGGGAAGCTCGACCTGGAAAAAACTTATGGTGGTATCGATTACTGTTGCGCCTATCTTCGCACGACGATCCATTCGCCGATCGATCAGGAAGCACGACTCAAATGGAGAGTCGACGATTATATTAAGAGCTGGCTCAACGGCAAACCGACGAAGGACGGCATCATTAAGCTTAATAAAGGTGCAAATACGTTCATCGTTAAAGTCGGCGATTCCGGCGGCGGCTGGAGCTTTGTATGTGAAATCGTAAAGCCCGACGATTCGCGCCTTGAAGGCCTGAGATTCGAGCGTTAATTCGACTAACAAACCGGACGATATATTAGCCATGCGATATTGTGATTGAAAAGAGACTTCTGTTGTTGACAATGTGATGTGGTTTCGGCAAGATTACTTAAAGAGAGAGTTGCATGGTGAAAAGAACGGTTTATTGCATTGCATTTGTAATGGCGATAGCGTCCGCTGCCCAAAACGCAGCGGGCGGGACTGTCCAGTCACCGTGTCCGCCTGACGGCGCGAGCGTTGTCGGGGCCAATACCGACCTCCACTGGACCGGCGGCGGCAATGCTGTCTCTTACGATGTCTACCTGGGAACGGACTATGACAATGTATTAGAAGCCGTCCATTACCAAAGCGATCTCAATGAAAGCGGCCAGGTCGGCGTGGGTGATCTTGCAGTGCTGGCTGAATACTGGCTTACCGAAACATCTTTGTTTGACCTGACTTTTGACGACTATATAGACTTGTCTGATTTTGCGGTCATCGCCCGTGACTGGCTTAACCACAACAGTGCCGAGTTCATGGCGCGAATATCCGAACAGAGCTATGAGCCCGGAACTTTGCAGACGAATATGGCTTATTACTGGCGAGTCGATGAGATTGAAGAAGACTCGAAAGTCAATGTCGGCCAGGTGTGGAATTTCTCTACAGGCACGAAGATAAAAGACGGCATTCTGACATTTGTAGACGATTTCAATCAGGCCGACTTGACGGGAGGGATTGTCTATGCAATCAACTGCGGCGGGCAGTCGGACATAACCGTCGGTCAGGTGAATTTCAGAGGTGACGTTTATCAATGGCACGGCGATGCGGGCGACATTAACGGCGACGGCAACACAGATTGGTGGGACAACCTGTATAACGCCAACTGCCCCGGCAAACCGGCTTCAGCTTCGCCAATAGCAGGCGTAACCGTCGAATGTTCCGACAGCGATACCGGTGGGATGGATCACGGCCCTTACGAAGGTTTCCACAGTTTTGACGTGTCGGGCATCTCCGGTCTGGGTAATATGGCACAGGTGCTGTCAACTTCCGGAGTACAAAACCTTGGCAATCCCGGTGAACGTGACATGATCTACCGGTTGGATGTATCACCAGGTCATCGGTATAAGCTGCAATTATTCTTCTTTAAGAACAGCATAGAATCTACCGGTATGGATGTACTTGTCGAAGGTAATCTTGTTATCGACGGTCTTGATGTGCCTGTCGATATTGCAAATGCAGGTTACGACAAGAGCGATACGCTGCTGATGTACAGTTCAGTCTTTACCGCCTCGGACAGCCAGGTTGATATTGTTATCAGGCGAAATGTCGCATACTATCAAATCGGAGAGATCAACGCTATAACACTGGAAGACCTGGATTATGACCGAGAGAAGAATATCGTCACGGAATATGATTCAGTCGTAAATTACGATGCGGTCCTGAGTTGGGACCCGGTTGCCGATGCAGATTCGTACAATGTATATTTCGGTACGCCGGGGGCCATGATTTATAAAGGCAACACAACAGATACAACGTATGATCCGGGACCTATGGTCAAGGGACAAGCCTATAACTGGCAATTATATTCTAACATTGGCCCAACTTCTTCGGCAGGCCCCATCAACAGTTTTCATGTTCGTCAGGGATACCTGAGTCTGCTCGACGAGATTGAAGACGTCGATCTGGACGGCTGCATCATCTACGGCATCAACTGCGGCAAGAGCGGGCCGGTTTCAGATGCGAGCATCGTTATAAACAATGTAATGTACAAACCTGACATGCTTGTTCGAAACAGGGAATATCTGGCTTATGACACCAACGGTGACGGTACTCTATCTAACTGGCACGATCAGTGGTACAATGCGACAAATCCCGGTAAGCCGACTTCGCCGACACCGATCCATGGCATGACGGTTGAGTGCTCAGACTTTGACACCAACGGTATGGATCACGGTCTTTATGAAGACTCGGCTCATGGCAGAGTAACTTCGACGATATTCCCTGACGAAGGCAAGCCGTACTTCGGAATTTATCCTCCTGCCGATGACACTGCCCAGGGACTGAGATACCTGATGTATTTCAACGGAGTGCAGAACGCCGGCAGTCTGGGCGAACGTAACATGGTGTTCCGTTTTGACACAATACCGGGGCATAACTATAAGCTGCAAATCCTGTTCTTCCACAATAGAGAGTCATCAGGGACTCACCAGCGTGCTTTGAGCCTGTACATTCGCCCGGATGGTACTTCTACTTCGAATTATGTTACAAGTGCTACTACAGAAAAAGCTGAGATGAAGTGTAATGTCATAGACAAGATCGAGCGAAGAGGGGGTTTGGCGGATATTCTCGCTCCAAATGCCGGTCTGGTATACACGTATGAATTTGTCGGCGACAGTGACGGCAGGCTTGATTTCGAGGTTGGCCGTGATGCCGATGATACTAATATATCTGTTATCAACGCGATCATCATTGAAGATGTTTCACCTGTAGCGACAAACCCGACGCCAATGAACGGCGAGTATTACACAAGCTGGAAGCAGAAGCTAAGCTGGGACGCTGCCGTAGGTGCAGATTCGCACGATGTTTACTTAGGCACCGATTATAATACGGTACGAGGCGCAACTACAGGCTCGACCGGTATCTACAAGGGCAATCAACCGGAGACGACTTATGATCCGGGTAATCTGAACATGGATACGACCTATTTCTGGCGTATTGACGAGGTCGATGGCGGGATTACTACAAAGGGCGAAACATGGAGCTTTACACCCGGAACAGATACCACTACATGGAAGATCATCGATACAGAAGCGGGCGAGTGGCTGGAGTTCCACCATGTCAAGTATCCTGCAGATGAGTTCAGGTTTACGGCCAATCTTTCGACGAATGGGCCGGGCAAGAGCGTACGGCTTGAGCTTAACGGGACTTCTTTAGGCTCTGTCGCACTTCCCGATACCAACGGGCTTATGCGAAAAATTCATCTGGGCAGTGTAAGCTTGACCGAAGATTATTACGATATGAAATTTGTCTTCGAGACCGGCGGTATCGAACTGGATTATATCTTTGTCGTAAACAGCGATGACACATCTGCGACCATTAAGCCGGAAGATACTCTGCTTGTTCCGCCGAGCGGTGCTGTAGAGTTCAATATGGTTATTGGCGGTGGCGACCACACGCCTTGTCCGGGATGGCCCAATACTTACTCAATGCTGCAGCATTCAAGTGATATTTACAACAACCACGATGCTTTCAATAACATCTTCTATGACTACCATATTGACCTGATGCTGTCAGCGCGTATCAGCGTTGCCCAGCATGGGGGTGGCGGCCAATGGGATCCGGCTGGTGTCGATGACCACGGCCCGTTTGTCGGTATTCGCCCGGGTCTGCCTCGAATGGTTCATTCGATCAATCGAATAGACGGTGCCCGTGAGATGCTGACGATTGCCCAGTTCGATGCCAGTTCTCTTCAAGTACGTAATTTTTATGAAAACGGCAATGAGCATCTCGGCCCGATCTTCAATGCCGAAACCGATCAGGATCACTACTACTACTGGATGGATTATGTTATTGCCCCGTTCTGGGACATGGTGCCAAGGGATATGTGGTATGAGCGTAACGGATTTTCTCCATGGTATTGCTGGTGGGATGCTCCTCATAACGGCTGCAGCGGCGATCCATGGTGGCAGCCGTGTTCTCTGGAAGGCTTGATCAAGCCATGGATCCAGTACCTGCACGATAGTGTCTATAACCGTTACGGCACGAATCTGTACTTTGGTGGCCAGGGCGCTCAATATGAAGACTCTACAGTGACCAGCGACGATGTTCAGTTCATAGTTCCTCTAATGACCGTTCAAGAGGACACCTACGAGGCTGAGTTTTTGCGTTACGGCATAGGTCAATGGAATTGGGGCAACGGCCAACCGGAAGGTGAAAAATACTCACTTGCTATTCCGGGTTTCCGTTCTTACCAGTGGCCTGCCGGAGGCGGCGGTCTGGGCAAAGCAATTACTACAACTCATTATTCCACCGAGTACCCAAGGCACAATGAAGATGTATACCTGGCTGACGATACATTGTTTAAAGCAGCGAGTTCGTTGCTGCCCTATGGACATGCATGGCTGGACTTTTCACTTTCACGGATAGAAGCTGAAGGGTGCGCATGGGTAAATCTTGAGGGCTGGGAAGATAAGGGAGAGGACACCTGTATGCTTCCGAGTACAGATACCCGCGTGTTTAATTATCCAAACGAGTATATAAATATAATGCGTGAACATGCCGATCCTTTGATGCTGTCGGTCCGTTTTGAAGCAGAGCAATGCGACTACTATAACGATACAACAACTGGCAACAATGGTACGGACTACTGGCAGCTCCGTTCAGATCCGGATACTGTAAATGACTGGGTTGCCGCCTGCGATCTGGATATCGACAGGCTGACCGGCAGCGATATTGGCATTGCTGTTAATCCATTCCCACTTGACTGCGAAGTTTCGGTTCCTCTGAATGTGACTTTGACCTGGGTTGAGGCCCGCGATGCGGATTCGCACGATGTTTATTTCGGCACTGACAAAAACGCCGTGATGCATGCTACAACAGGCTCACCTGAATATGAGGACAATGTTACAACAGGAAAATATGCACTCAGCGAACTTGTCGATGGTACGACCTATTACTGGCGTATCGATGAGGTTTACGGAAGTGGTAAATACCCTTCCAAGACATGGAAGTTTACCGTAAGCAATCCTTACGCGAAAATTGCCGCACCTGCCGATGGTACATCGGATATTGCGATAGACTCGGCGGTGACGTGGTTTGCCGGCGAAAATGCCGTATCGCATGATGTATATTTCAGCACGGACTATAACGCTGTTTTGAATGGTCAGGTATCGGCATACAAGGGTAATCAGAGTTCAACATCATACGATCTGCCCGGGGATATGGCATATAATACGACTTATCACTGGCGTATCGATGAGGTTACAGGTTCAGGTACATATCCCGGCCCGGTCTGGGATTTCACGACAGAGATAGGCGCATCTGTCGTGGTCAACAGCGGTGCAGATATATTGGCTATTGATCAGGTTACGCTAAACGGTGAAGTGACGGATATCAAGGCCGAAACGCCGACCGTTACCGTCTACTGGGGCGACAATGACGGCGGAACCAATACCGGCAACTGGGACGCAGGCGTAAACCTCGGCGCCCAATCCGGGACGTTCTCTACTACACTGTCAGGTCTTAATCTCGGTACTACATACTACTATCGTTGTTACACGTCCAATTCCTATGGCGCAGGCTGGGCCGATTCGACCGACAGTTTCCGTATCGCCGGCTCTGGAATAGTAGAACTGGTTTCTAATTTTAACGATATAGATTTGACCGGCAACATGATTTACGCGTTGAACTGCGGCTCGACATCAAATAGAACCGTCGGCTCGGTAGTTTTCAAAGCAGATGTATATCAATGGCAGCCCAGCGACGTTAACGGTGACGGAAGCACCAACTGGCATGACAATCGGTATAACGCCAACTGTCCGGGTAAACCGGCTTCGCCTTCGCCGATAACAGGCGTAACCGTCGAATGCTCCGACAGCGATACTAACGGAATGGATCACGGTCCGTATGAGAACTATCACAGCTTTAACGTATCAAGTTTGTTCTCCGGTCAGGGAACCGCTGCATGGTATATGGCTCAGGTATTGTCTGTTTCAGGCATGCAGAATCTTGGCACCCCGGGCGAACGTGACATGATCTATCGGTTGGATGTAACACCGGGCGAAGTATATAAACTGCAGTTGTTCTTCTTTAAGAACTCTACAGAGTCAACCGGGATGGATGTAATAGTTGAAGGCGATCTTATTATAGACGGCCTTGACGTGCCTGTATATATTACAAATGCCGGCAGCAACAAAGCCAATACAGCCTTGATGTACACATATACATTTGCTGCCGATGACAGCCAGGTTGATATAGTGATAAAGAGGGACCCATCCCTCCATAACATAGGTGACATAAACGCGATAACGCTGGAGGACATGTAAAGGAAATGTCCTACGGTTGTTAATTTCCAACTGCCGGAAAGTAATTAGAGAGCTTTTGCTAAACAACAATATTTGGACGGTATTTTCATGAACACTGCTATATATAGAACAGCTTACATATTAGCATTGATATTTGTGTCAAATCTTGCCATCGTTGCTTTAGCCAACACTTTCGGGCAGGTTCGCGCCCCTGAAAACCTTGCCCTAAAGGCGACGTGCAGTTCGGATTCTTATCACCCTGCACATCCGCCGTCAAAAGCGAACGATGGAATAGCGAGACTTAATTACAGTTGGGCGGATTACGCGACGGTGTGGCTTGCCGCAGAGTACCCAAAGATGCCTGTCGACCTGGTGCTTGAGTGGGGCGAGCGGATCGAAGTCGGAGAGATCGTGTATTACGCGCCGACATCTCATGACCCGGGGCGCTGCTGGAAAGATTATCAGGTGTTTGTCGATGATGTCGCCGAACCTGTTGCTTCGGGACAGTTTGTTATGCGGCACGGAGGCCATCGCATTGTGCTTGAAAAGCCCGTTAAATGCGGCAAAGTTCGAATGCGTTTTACAAGTCATTACGGGGCCATGCATCCGGGAGCGGCGGAGATCAAGGTTTTTTCCAGGTCGCTTACGAATGATGAATTTACCAGGCTTAAGGAAGGAATTTATTACGATATTCGCCGGAGCGAGGAATCAAAGAAACTTAAAGAAACCGTACTCACCGGCAAGCTCGGGTTTGACAGGTTTATTACTGTCGAACGAAAAAATATCTGGCCGTCGCATGTCTATACTTATCACCAGGAAGATCACGGCCCCGGTGGCGGGATTTACGCAGGCCGGATCAAGGACGGTGAGGTAGAACTTACAAAGATACTGGATTCTTCCAAAGGCATGGTTCTCGATCATCCTTCCAACAATGTCAACCCGTGCTGGCTGCCGGATGGCGGAGTCGTTTTTCTCTCGGATCGCAAACCGGCTTTTGCTTATTGCTGGGTGACGACATCGCCCATTCTTTACCGCTGCGAGATCGAAGGTTCAAATGTTGTTCGGCTTTCGGCCAATTACCTCAACGATTTTACGCCTTCTGTGATGATGGATGGCCGCATAATATACAGCCGCTGGGAGTATGTTGACCGCCCGGCGATCCCTATGCAGAGCCTTTGGACCATGAACCAGGACGGAACGGGTCTTGCCGGTTTATTCGGTAACCGTGTTCTTACACCCGCAACATTTATGGAGGCCCGCCAGATCCCCGGTTCCAATAAGGTTCTGTGCATCATGACCGCCCACAACGGTCCCTGTCGCGGAGCGGTCGGCGTGATCGATCCTTCGCTGGGAAGCAACTCGCAGGAAGCGATCAATAACATTACCCCGGAGGTACCGGTCGATCCGATCAATGTCGGAAACGGCAACACCATCAGGGGGCCGTATGCTACGCCGGTTCCGATCGATGACAAATACTATCTTGTAACTCGTTCCGAGTCTGTGCTTATTCGTGACTATGCCCTAACAGCGGAGGTTACGCTGCTAAAAGGCGTCCAGCGCCAGTTTGGCTATGATAACCCGGCGCCGCGAAGAGAGCTTGGGTTTTACGATACTCAGCCTTTAAAGCAGCGGTCTGTTCCGGCGATGCGGGCGCAGGTACTCGATGAAAATGCCGGCGATTGGGCAAGCATTGTCCTTCGCGATGTTTATAACGGGCTTGAGCCTGATGTTAAGCGTGGACAGATCAAGAAGATCGCCGTTGTTCAGGAGATGGAAAAGAGCAAGCGGGCAGAGCTTGAGAGGATGGCTTTCGGGTTCCAGTTTCCTGTCGTTTCCTGCGGCGCGACGTATGCTCCGAAACGCGTGTGGGGGTTTGCGAAAGTCGAAGAAGACGGAAGCGCTCATTTCAAGGTACCGTCTGGGAAACCAATTTACTTTATGGCTCTGGACGAGCATGGGAGGGCACTACAGCGGATGCGGACGTTTACTCACCTGATGCCCGGTGAGAAACAAAGTTGTGTCGGTTGTCACGACGATCGTAACAGCGCGGTATCCGGTAACAAGAGAAGGCCCGTAGCGGCATTGCGTGAGCCTGAGGAACTGGAAAGGCCGGACTGGGGGGTTAGCGGTTTCAGCTATGCGCATATCGTTCAGCCGGTACTCAATAAGCATTGCGTAGGCTGTCATCGGCCCGGCAACATGAAGGCGTCGCTGGATCTTACCGGCGATAAGACGGATTTTTTCAACGTATCTTACGAACATCTCGCCAGGGAATGCTATCCGGGTAACAGCAGGTATACAAAGTGGATCCCGACATACAACGGAATGGAAGCCAATATACTTGAGGTGACGCCTTTGCACTGGGGTTCGCCGGCGAGTCTTCTGGCGAATGTTGTTCTTTCAGGGCATCCGGACAGCGAAGGTAAGAGACGTGTTCAACTGAGTAAACTTGAGATGCGAAGGGTATTTATGTGGATCGACCTGGATGTGCCTTATCATGGCGATTCGGTCGCTCGCAATAACGAGATCAAGGGCTGCCGCCAGTTCCTGCCTCCCGAACTTGACGCGACAGTCGCCGATGTCGCCAACCGGCGATGCTACGGATGTCATAAAAATGATCAGGGGCGAAATAACGGACATATCTGGAAAGATGGACGAATTCATAGAAAGGTATGGGTGCGTGTCAGTAACATTGAACATAATAATTTTCTTTTCGCTCCGCTGGCAAAATCAGCCGGCGGCGGAGGCGCATGCGGTGGAAACGTGTTCAAGAGCAAAGACGATCCGGATTACCAGGCAATTGTCAAGGCGTTTGAACCGACACTGCGGTACTATGAAAATACACCTCGTATTGACATGGAACCATGGCCGATGAATATCGAGGGAGCATCGAAAGTCTCTTATATCCAGAAGTGAAATCGAGGCTTTACTGTAAGGCCTTGCGTTGTAATGAGTTATATGGTATACTAATTGGTTCTCATAATGAAATCTACTTTAGTTCAATTATTGATATCGATTCTGTTGACAGCTATTGCCGGCAGTGCCCTTGGGGCATATTGTCCGTGGGGGGATCTAAACGGTGACTGTATAGTTGATCTCGGGGATCTGAAAACTTTTGCCGAGCAGTGGCTTGATGGTCCCGGCGATTCGGCTGACTTTGTTGGCAACAACGGTGTGGGCATGGAAGACCTTTCGGTTCTGGGGCGAAAGTGGCAAACTGTCGGTGCGCCCTTTGAGATAAGCGAATTTTTAGCAAGTAACGATACCTATCTCGATGGCGATGGCGAATCTTCCGACTGGATCGAACTGTATAATCCCAGCAATCAAACAGTTGATCTTACCGGCTGGTATCTGACAGATGAAGCCAGTGAGCCGGACAAGTGGCGTTTCCCCAATGGTTTGACGATTGGGTCAGGTCAATATCTACTGGTTTTCGCTTCTGGCAAAAATGAAATTGATAATCCAGGCAACTATCCGTATCAGGACGGGGCCGGCTACTACCACACAAATTTCAGCCTGAATAAGAACGGAAGTGACAGTGATCGCTATCTCGCACTCGTCTTTACGGATGGCGAGTCGGTGGTTCAGCAGTTTGCTCCATATCCCGATCAGTTCACAGATATTTCATTCGGTAATTATCCCACAAGTTTGCAACTGGTCGC
The DNA here is from genome assembly GCA_021160785.1 of Planctomycetota bacterium. Lineage (GTDB taxonomy): Bacteria > Planctomycetota > Phycisphaerae > Sedimentisphaerales > Anaerohalosphaeraceae > B28-G16. The sequence continues at coordinate 19,701 of JAGHBX010000157.1, forward strand.
AACAGGAGCTAATGTATCTTATCTTGTTCCATCAGCTTCGGACAGTTCAGACGAAAATAGCTGGATCCAGGAGTCTTTTGACGACAGTCTCTGGTCACCTGCGACTACTGCACTGGGTTTCGCTTTTGCTTCATCCGGCCCACATGCGATTTTAACTGAAGATGCGATTAAAAAAGTTCTCGTGCCGACAGACGGCAATCTGGGCACTTCATGGACGGGTGGCAACGAACCGTTTAGTGACGGTGGCTGGACAGATTACATTGATATACCCGGCAAGACAGGTGGGGTGGGATACGACACTAATCCTACATATGATGATTTTATAAGCTATGATGTTGAAAACTGGATGGGCGGGTATAAGACTTCGTGCTATATAAGAATACCTTTTACAGCGTCCAATCCTTTGACATATACAAGTCTTAAACTGATGATGCGTTATGAAGATGGATTTGTAGCCTACATAAACGGCGCAGAGGTCGAATATGAAAATGCGCCCGGAAGAGATGGCGACCCCGGAACACTGGCATGGGATTCAATAGCGACCATATTGAATCCTGACGGCGATGCGGTTGATTTTGAGGAATTCGACATTTCTTCGCATACAAGCGCGTTAAACGACGGCGATAACATACTGGCCATACACGGCCTTAACGTTACGGGCAGTTCGGACCTTCTTTTTTCCCCCGAGCTTATCGCCGAAGGCATATCTGTTGCCACTGAAATTCAAACCGAAATGAGGGACATCAACTCTTCGTTGTGGACGCGTATTGATTTTTCGATTGACGAAGATGACCCCGGGGCAATATATGATACGCTGACGCTTCGTATGATCTATGAAGATGGTTTCATTGCGTATATCAACGGTACAGAAGTGGTTAGCAGCAATGCTCCGGCGGTACCTGCATGGAATTTACAGGCATCTTCGGACGGACCCTACAATCTTGCGTTTACGGAATTTAATATCTCAACGTATATCGACTTGCTTCATTCGGGCAATAATGTACTTGCGATCCATGGATTGAACGATACTGTAAGCGACGATGAATTTTACCTGCTGCCGGAATTGTTTATCGCAGCGGAAGGTTTGGGGGGGTACTATCTGACATCGCCTACTCCGGAGACGGCGAATACTAACGCTTTGTATGTTGTCGGTGACACAAAATTCAGTTTTGACCGGGGTTTTTACGATGGGCCGATGGATGTGGCGATCACAACGGCTACAGCCGATGCTGAGATTCGTTATACTACAGACGGCACGGAACCTACCGAGACTTACGGAACGATTTACGCAGGCCCGATCAATATAACCGGATCGACATGCCTGCGTGCAATGGCGTGGAAGAACGGCTATGTCAGCACAAATGTCGACACGCACACATACATTTATCCGCTTGATGTACTGACCCAGTCCAATAACCAGCCAGGCTACCCTGATTATTGGACAGAAACGGCTCACTGCGACGGTTGTGAAGACTGTTCAGTGCCAAGCACTTGTGACGAGGCCGACGGTTGTGATACTTATACCGCTGATTACGAGATGGACCCTGAGGTTCTCAGTGACGGCTCCTGGGCCGACATCGATGGCCAGCAGTACGATATGATAGATGCTTTACTGTCGATACCGACGATGTCTATCGTTACCGACAGGGACAACTTCTTTGACCCGGATCATGGCACCTATGTCAATTCCGCCGCCCAACATGGTAATATGAATGATGGAAATGGTGATTGGGAGAGAGAGTGCTCTGTTGAGTATATAGACCCTGACAGTTCAAAAGGCTTCCAGATCGATTGCGCTGTCCGGTCGCATGGCGGTCAAGGGCGGATTCCCAAACACCGTAAACATTCGATGCGTTTGATATTCAAAGAGCCTTACGGTGCGAGTAAACTGAATTTCGACCTTTTCGGGAACGGGTCAACCAAGAAATTCGATACAATTGTGTTCCGTGGAGGCCTTAATGATTCATGGCATTATGAAACAACTCAGACACTATTTACTATTGATGCCTGGACAAACCAGGCAAGCCGTGAGATGGGTTCGCCTGCTCCGCATGGTGCTTTCGTGCATCTTTACATAAACGGTATGTACTGGGGACTGTACAACCCGGTCGAACGTCCGGATGCCTCGTTTGCGGCGACTTACTTTGGCGGTGACAAAGACAACTGGGACGTACTAAACTCCGGGCATCCTACCAATGAAGGCAATAAAATTTCATGGGATGCCGCGCAGGATATAGCAGATGCCATGGTTGCCGGCAGTATCTCCCTTCAAGCGGGCTATGACCAACTGATACAGCGTGTTGATCCCGTCAGTCTTGCCAATTATATGCTGGTCAACTTTTATATTGGAAACGGTGACTGGAACGGTAATAACTGGTATGCCGGCTGCTACCGAGAGC
>JAGHBX010000576.1 GCA_021160785.1 Planctomycetota bacterium
ATTGTATACTGACCGTCTGTGGTTATGATAACGAGACATAAGTTTGGCAGGTGTTTGCTTGCGGCTCTTTTATTCGTTGCTTTGCTTCAGGCGGTGGCTCGGGCGGACTGGCCCGGGTTCCGCGGGCCGAGGGAAAACGGCTGGGCAACGGCGCCGGGCGAGGTGAAACCGCTGGGTCTTGCGCTGCATTGGAGCGAGACGCAGAACGTAAAATGGAAGACGCCGATCCCGCACCGCGGCTGGTCGACGCCCGTGGTGATGAACGGACAGATATGGCTGACGACGGCTACGCTGGAGGGCAATGACTTCTTTGTGATTTGCGTCGATGCCGACAGCGGGCGAATCCGCTTCAATGAGAAAATCTTTCACTCGGACAATCCGGAGCCGTTGGGCAATAACATGAATTGCTACGCTTCTCCTTCGCCCGTCATCGAGGCCGGGCGGGTTTATGTCCACTTCGGAAGCTACGGAACCGCGTGTCTGGACACCGCCACCTGTAAAGTGCTTTGGAATCGCACGGACCTGCCCTGTCGCCACTACCGCGGTCCGGGCTCGTCGCCGGTGCTGTTCAACGACCTGCTGATTGTAACGATGGACGGCGTAGACGTTCAGTACGTGGTCGCCCTTGACAAGAGAACGGGCAAGACCGTCTGGAAAACCGACCGCACTACGGAGTGGGACGATCTCGATGACGACGGCAAGCCGTTTAGAGAAGGCGATCTGCGAAAGGCTTACTGCACGCCGCTGATTATTGATGCGGGCGGACAAACGCAGATGATCAGCGTCGGCGCCAAATCGGCCTACAGTTACGACCCAGCAAACGGTCGCGAGATATGGAAGGTTCGCTACCCCGGTTACTCAAACGCCGCCTGTCCCGTGTTCGGCAATGGACTGGTCTACATCATCACCGGTTTCGGCAAGACGGAACTCTTCGCGGTCCGCGTTGACGGGCGCCGAGACGTTACGGACACTCACATCGCATGGAAGACCGGCCACCTTGTGCCACGCACGCCCTCACCCGTGCTCGTCGACGATCTGCTCTTTGCCGTCAGCGACAACGGCATCCTTATATGTCGCGACGCCCTTACCGGTGAGGAAATCTGGCAGCAGCGTCTCAAAGGCAACCACGCCGCCTCGCCGCTCTACGCCGACGGCCGCATCTATTGCTCAAACCAGTTCGGCACGACAACGGTCTTCAAGGCCGCACGCGAATGTAAGCTGCTCGCCACAAACAAACTCGACTCAGGCTTTATGGCCTCACCGGTGGTCTCAGGAAAAGCCCTCTTCCTGCGAACGAAAACCCACCTCTACAGAATCCAGTAATTCGGCAGTCCGCAGCGCGTAGTTGCCAAATTGCCGCGACTGGTGTTGACATTTCCCCCTGGATAGGCTATTCTTTATTTCAGGTTAGTAACCGAATGCGGCAATATAATGTAAATTAAACGGATATGGAGGCAAATTCATGAAAAGTAATGCAAAAAAAGCAATGTCGCGCCGGAGGTTTTTGTCCAATTCCGCATTGGGCGCCTTTTCTTTCCATTTTGTTCCCAACAGCGTGTTTGGCGCGAATGCTCCGAGCAATAAGCTCAATATTGCCGGCATTGGCATCGGCGGCCAGGGCAATGGCAATTTGAGGCAGTGTGCAAAGGAGAACATCGTCGCCCTGTGCGATGTCGACAGCAAGTATGCCGGCGGCGTCTTCAAGCGATACCCGGCGGCGAAGGTTTACAAGGATTACCGCGTCTTGTTCGACAAGCAGAAGGACATCGACGCCGTTGTAATCGCAACGCCGGACCATACGCACGCGGTAATCACTATGGCCGCAATGGAACGAGGCAAGCACGTCTATTGTCAAAAGCCCCTGACGCATACGGTTTACGAGGCTCGCAAGATAACCGAGGCCGCACGCAAATACAAGGTCCAGACCCAGATGGGCAACCAGGGCCATTCCTCTAATGAGATCCGCTTGTTAAAAGAGTGGCTGGCCGACGGAGCGATTGGCGATGTGAGGCAGGTCTATGCCTGGACGGATCGACCTGTGGGCGGCAACCCATGGTCGAATTTTGCCGTGATGGCGCGGCCCAAAGATACGCCGCCGGTGCCGGAGACATTGGACTGGGATCTGTGGCTGGGTCCTGTCGCATACAGGCCTTACCATCCCGAATATCTTCCGCTCAAATGGCGGGCGTGGCAGGACTTCGGAACGGGCCCCCTGGGCGATATGGGCTGTCATATCATCGACCCGGTCTTCTGGGGGCTGGATCTCGGCGCGCCGGAGAGTATCGAGGCGACTTCGACTCACTGGCAAAAAGATGTGGCCTCCGAAACCTACCCAAGGGCCTCGATTATCCGGTTCAAATTCCCGGCACGCGGCAAGAGACCGCCGGTCAAGCTGACCTGGTTCGACGGAAGGCTGCTTCCGCCAAGGCCGGATGAACTGGAACCGGGCAGAAAGCTACCCGGCAGCGGCGCACTTCTTATTGGCGACAAGGGCGTCATAATGCACGGTTCACACGGCGCAGGCGGAGTGCGGATTATCCCTGAAACAAAGATGCGGGAATACGAGCGACCCGAGCAGACGCTTGCGAGAGTCAAGGACGGCCATATCGGCGACTGGCTGCGCGCCTGCAAGGACGGTAAACCGGCAAGCTCCACTTTCGAATACGGCGGCGCCCTGACGGAGATGGCCCTTCTGGGCGTGTTGGCGCTGCGAATGAAAGATCAAAAGCTCTTGTGGGATTCCAAAAACCTGAAATTCACCAACAACGACGCCGCCAACGAACTACTGCACATAAAGTACAGAGACGGCTGGCACTTATAGAAAGCAAACTAAAACCCCGGACGTTGGTTATTGAAATATCCTGCTCCATCTGCGGGGGGTTCTGTTTTGCCAGTTGCGTTTGTGGTAGACGCAGCTGACGATCAGGGGCAGGACTCCGGCGGCTTCGGCGTAGACCATTTGCTCGTGGTTTGTGTCGACTTTTCCCCATGAGGCGGCTTCCTTGAGGGTTGAGCCGGAACAGCCTCCGTCGCGGGGGTCGGCGACGGTGATCTGGACTGCGTATCGGTGCATCTTGACTGGTTTTCCGAGCAGTTCGGCGCAGACGACGGTATCCTGGGCAAAATTCTTGGGCACACCGCCGCCGATCATGAAGAGGCCGGAGATGTCGGACCGCATCTTGATCTCGGTGAGTTCCCTGAAATCCTTGACCGAATCGATCGCCACGTGATTGTCGGGGCTTTCGACCTGGTGGGCGACCAGTCCGAATCCGGCTGAGGAATCCGAAAATGCCGGGCAGAAAATCGGGACGTCATGTTCGTAGGCCGTCTCGATGAGTGAGTCATGCTTGACCGCATGATCGACGAGATAGCGTCCCATTTCGCGGATAAACTCTCTGGAAGAATATGCCCGCGGGGCGAGTGCGTCTGCAATCTTCTTGACCGTATTGTCGCATATCTGCAACTGCTCCTCGTCGATGTAGGTGTCGTAAATCCGGTCGATATACAGCCGCCTGAGCTGCCTGTCGTCTACGGCGGAGGAGCCCTTGTAGTGGGCAAACCCCAGCGCCTCGAAGAAGTCCATATCGACAATCGTCGCACCGGTGGCGACGACGGCGTCGACCATGTTGTGCCTGACCATATCGACATAGATCTGCATGCAGCCTGCGGCGCTGGTGCTGCCTGCAATGCAGAGAATGATCGTGCACTCCGGATCACCGATCATCATGTCGAGAATATCGGCGGCGGCGGCGGTGTCGCGAGCCGTAAAAGACATGTCCCGCATCCCCTCGATGATCGGCGTCGAGTCGAACGATTTTATGTCGATATGTTTGACAGGTTGGCGCAGAAAATCTTCTTTTTTCATGTCCATTTTCAACCCTCAAAAACGTAGCTCAATAACTTGTAGATCAGCTTGGCCGCCAGGAAATCCGGCGCTTTGTTCTGCTCGTTGGGGCACAGCTCGACGACGTCAAAACCCGTGACCGTTCGCCGGGCGGCGACTGCCTTTAGCAGGGCGTTAACATCGTACCAGCCCAATCCGCCCGGTTCGGGCGTGCCCGTCGACGGCATAATCGCCGGGTCGAAGACGTCGAGGTCTATGGTGATGTAGACTTTCTCAGACAAAGCCGCCACGACGCGGTCGATCCATGTGCGATTGTCGTATATGTCCCGTGCGAAGAAGATACTGTCCGGGTCGATAGTACTGCGTTCGGCGGCGTCCATGCTTCGGATGCCAACCTGGACAATCGGGCATTGCTCCCGCGCTCTGGCCATTACGCAGGCGTGGTTGAATTTTGAGCCTTCGTATTCGTCGCGCAGGTCGGTGTGGGCGTCTAATTGCAAGACGGTGAGGTCTTGGTAATGTTCGGCCTGGGCCCGGATCGAACCGATACTGACGGAGTGTTCGCCCCCGACGACAACCGGGAATTTGTCCTTTTCGATCCATGCCGAAACCGCTTTCTCGACGGCGGCCGACATTTCCTCGGGGTTGTCAAAACCCTCGGCGGGCTTGTCCGTGTAGATGCCGCGAAGGAAGACCTGCGAATCGGTCTCGATGTCATACAATTCCATGTGGGCCGAAGCGTCGATGATTGCAGCGGCACCCTTGTCGGCGCCCTTGACCCACGTGCTCGTGCCGTCATACGGGGCGGGGATAACGGCGATTTGCGAGTTTTCGAGCCGACAGTTCACGGCGGGCGGGTCGGCAAAATTGGCTCTCGGTTTCATAGACCAGGCGGATTAATCATCAAACAAGAACATTGCAACGGCCACGGTGGTCGTCCAGAGGTTTTGCTGCCCTTTGGCGGTCTGGGTGATACTGGTCGTCTTGATGAAAAGACCGCTCGATCTGTAGGCCTGCTCCTTCTCCGACCAGGCCTTATCCGGGTCCACTTCCATACCGAGCGTTGTGCCCAACATCTCGGCGGCAAGGTCTTCCGCCATGTCTTCGGCCTGCTGACGGTTCATGCCGTGGCCGTGTACTTCGCTGAGGTAGCCCCACTTTTCACAGTTTTTGGGGATCGCGATCCCGACCGACGAGGCGACGAGCCGCCCGTGTTCATTGGTGTCGGCTCGCGCCATCACGCAGAAGCCTATCTGACCCGGCGACAGTCTGCTGATGCCGGCTTTTCTGCTGATAATCCTGCACTTGGGCGGCAGGATCGACGAGACCTGGACCAGGTTCAGGTGGGCGACCTCGGCCTGCCTTAACGCCTCCTCAAAGGACTTGAGCCGGTACTTGTGCCGCCCGACGCCTTTGGTCAGAAAAACATTTGTTGGTACGTGATTCAACTATGTCATCCCTGATCAACAAGACTGTCAAGTTCTGCAACAATATCCTTCTTGGTCGTCATGCCAGTCCATTTCTTTGCGACCTGCCCCTTGCTGAAAATAATCAGCGTCGGAATCGCGTTGATGCCGTATTCCACAGCAGCCTCGCGATGGTCGTCGGTGTTGACTTTGCAGACCTTGGCCTTGCCGACCTGTTCGGTTGCGATTTCCTCGATTATCGGGGCGATCATCTTGCAGGGCCCGCACCACGGGGCCCAGAAGTCAACAAGTACGGGAACGTCGGAATTATTGATCGTCGCATCGAAATCTGCGTCTGTCAGTTCTATCACATTGCCCGCCATGACAATACCCTTTCAAAAGGTTCCATTAGGACCGAGAGCCCTCTTTGGCTTCCAGCCCCATAGTTCTACAGACAGATCGTTTCCGTGTCAACCACAAATTGACATAAACCCAGCGCCAGGAGCCTGAATTAAGTAGAAAAAAGTGAGGGGGTCGGCATTCTGAATCCGGCTCGCATGGCGATAACTGTATGCGCAACAACAACTTAACTATTCTGTGTAATCGCCGGGGACATTTTTGGCGGGATCGGGGGTCGAGGGAGTTTGTTTGTGGGGTATTTCCTGGATTGCGATGGGTGGCGGCGGGCTGTCGTCGGCTTGGGCGACTTCAGCGGGTTGGGCTTCGGCGGCTTCTGCTTGTGCGGCATTTTCTTCATCTGCTATTGCCAGGGCATAGATTGCCTTCTGGACGGCCTGTTCGGCTGGTTCGTCTGTGAGTGGGCGGAGGTATATCGGACCTGCCCGGTCTGGTTGTTCGGCCCAGATGAGCCGGTCGCGTATCAGTTCCAGCAGGGCGAGGAACAGCCCGACTATGACGAGGCGATTGTCCCTTCCCTGGAATATCTGTTCGAGCGTCATCGGGCCTTCGGTCTGGAGGCGATGAAGGATCTCGATCTGGTAAAGGTCTATCGGCGTGTCGTCCTTGATATGGTCGAGACTGTGCAGTCGGCCGGTTGCTTTCATCATTTCATCGAACGCCTCAAGAAGCGTCCAGATGCTGACCTGCTCCAGATCAAGCTCGGGCTCGGCATCATCCTTCAGGCCTTCGATAATCGAGTCGGGACGTGTGAAACGCCGGGCGCGATCCTCGGCGGAGCCTCCAAGCAGATTGGCGGCGTCCTTGAATTTCTTGTACTCCAGGAGCTGACGCACCAGTTCGATCCGCGGATCGCTGAGGTCTTCTGCGGCGTCTTCTTCCTCTTCGGGACGGGGAAGCAGCATCGCCGACTTGATTTCCATCAGAGTCGCGGCCATCACCAGAAAATCACCCGCCAGATCGATATCCAGCATCTTGAGTATTTCCACGTGCCGCAGGTACTCTTCGGTGA
>JAGHBX010000474.1 GCA_021160785.1 Planctomycetota bacterium
CGGCGTTTCGCGTGTTGAGAGGTTGGGAGTTCTTTTTGTAAATCCAGATTTCCTTGGTCGTGCGGAGCATCTGTTCGGGGTCCGTCTCAATAAGTTTGAGCTTTGCCCCTAAGATCATCCTGGCGGTGATATTGACGCGACGGTAGTCGAAGACAAGTTCCGGTTTGGCCTTTTCAAAAACGCCGCCTTCTTTGTCCATGAGAGTAACGCTTTCGACACTGGCGCCGATGTCGCCGAAGGTCCCGCCGGCGTTCATCATAACGGCGCCGCCCAGGGAGCCGGGTATCCCGGTCAGCGACTCCAGCCCTCCGAGTCCTTTTCGCACGCAGTCAAGGACAAGCTTACTGAGGCTTGCTCCCGCCGAGACGTTCAATGTTTCGCCCTTATAATCCACACGCGAAAACTCGTCGCCTTCGAGTTTGATCACCGCGCCGCGTACGCCCTCGTCCCTGACAAGCAGATTCGAGCCGTACCCGATAATCCTGAAAGGCAGATCGTTGTCGTTGCATCTTTGGATCGCGGCGGCGAGTTCGTCGATATTACACGGTGTAATGACATAGTCGGCGCTGCCCCCGAGCCCGAACCACGTGTAGTTGCACAGGTGACAGTCAGTCTTGACTATCTTCTCCAAGCCACTGAATATACTCATCTGCAACCTTCCATATAGTGCCCGCTCCCATGGTCACCACCAGATCACCCGGACGGGCGTGTGCCTTGAGATGTTCACAAATCCCCGCAAAATCATCTATGTACATTGCTTCGCTTCCGCTTTCTCGAATCCGGTCGACGAGAACGGCGGCATTTATCTTTCTTCGGCTTTCCTCGGTATCCCGCACGAAATATATTTCGGGTACGATTGTAATGTCGGCAAGTTTGAAGCTTTCGGCAAAGTCATCGAGCAGAAATCGCGTCCGGCTGTACTGATGGGGCTGGAAAACACACCAGATACGGGCCGGTTCATACCGCTGCCGGATCGCTTTCAGCGACGCCTTTATCTCCGTGGGATGGTGGGCATAGTCGTCAAGCACCGCGATGCCTTTGCAATGGGCCTTGAACATGAGCCTTCGGTCTATGCCCACAAACTGCCGAAGATACCGCAGGATATCGTCGGCGTCGGTCCCCGCCGTTGCCGCCGCGGCAATAACGGCAAGGGCGTTTAAGATGTTGTGCTCCCCGGGCACGGAGATGCTCGTTCTCCCCAGCAGGTTGTCCTGGTGGTGCACGTCGAATTCATAGAGCCCGTCTTTAAGCGCGATGTTGCGGGCGTTGAAGTCGCAGTCCGAATCCAGCCCGAAAGTAACGCACGTCCGGTCGTCTTCCAGCGCATCGAGAACTCTGGCGACATTGGCGTCCTGGCCGTTGACAATGAGTATGCCGGACGGCCTTATCCCGGCGGCAAAATCGGCAAAGGCCGAGATGATTTCGTCCTCGTCCTTGTAGTAGTCCAGATGGTCCTGCTCGATGTTCAGGATAACGCCGATTTCCGGATGCAGGTTCAAAAAGCTGCGGTCGTATTCGCAGGCTTCGGCGACGAAAATGTCGCTGTCGCCGGCGCCGCTGGAACTGTAAAACTGAGGGATTTGGGCGCCGACGATAAAACTCGGGTCGGCGCCTGCCAGCGTCAGAAGATGCGCAAGCCAGGCGCTTGTCGTGCTCTTGCCGTGCGTGCCGCACACGGCGATGCCGTCGTAACAATCCATCAACTCGCCCAACATCTCGGCGTACTTGTAGACCTTGCAGCCCCTTCTGCGAGCGGCGATGAGTTCCGGGTTGTCCTCCTTTACCGCCGCCGATATGACGACCGCCTCCAGCCCATCGGGCAGGTTATCGGTGTCATGTCCGGTCTTGATCTTCGCCCCTATGCCGCGAAGTTTTTCAACGATGTCCGAGTCTTCCATATCCGAGCCGCTGACGGCGGCATTGTTCTTGAGCATCAGCCGCGCAAGCCCGCTCATCCCGACGCCGCCGGCACCGATGAAGTGATATTTCTTCTGTGAAACAGGTGTCCTTGTGCCTTTCGGCGGAGTAATGATTTCGCAGGTCGCCGTGCCTGGCCTGCGACGAGCGTGTAGTTTTGATAGGGCCATCTTTTTTACCGAAATAACTGAAATTCCATTTTCAACCGATTCCGTAGTATAATCGGCCCAACCGGTCGTTCAAGATAAATCTCACCGCCACACCGCCCCAAATGACGGATTTGCCGATATTTCCTCCTTGAATCCCGCCCGGAGACATCTACAATACTCATGGCTGAGTCAATGAGACGGAGCAGATAAAGCGAAAGGGGGCGCCGACAAAGCCGGACACCCCCCTTCTGGAGGGGAGAAAACTTTCCGTTAATAATACGCTGGACAATGCGTCGTGTGCGTTCCATATCCCATGGCGGGTGATCATAATGCATGATTGAGTTGGCGGCAGAGTTCTTTGAAGGAGTTTACCCGCTCGTTGCCCAGCAGCTTTATGGGAAATGAGGTCTTATTATGATTCAGTGGTTCGTCGAGGTCCACCCAGCGGCGGCATGCTTCACCGTCGGGCGTGCCGGGAATTGGAGAGAAATCCGACAGCATCACACGAATCCCGCAGTCGTGTGCAAATTGCATCGATTGAGCGAGTTGCTGCAGGTCGTAATACGGATGCCCTAAAATTTCATAGGCCGTGATGTGCCCGGCCTCGGCGCCGGCGGCAAGCAGATGGGAAACAGCCGACTCAAGTTGATGGGAAAATACTTTTGAGCCGGTCCGCTTCTGGAAATCCTGCGAGGAACTTTCAAAGCCCAAATAGAATGTCTTAAATCCCGCGCGAACCATCAATTGCGCCAACTCTTCGGTTACCAAGCCTGCATGCAAAGCATTCGGCGTGTGGAAGCGAACCTTGATATTGTTGTCGATGACATGCCACATGAAAGGAATCAAGCCGGCCTCCGGTTCATACAACAGTGCATCGTCATAGAAGGCAATATCTGCGACTCCAAGGCCGAGGAGGGTTTCAAGATCAGCGATGCACTCGGCGGACGGGCGATGGGAGAAGCCGCCTCGGCGTTGTCCCGTCCAGCAGTACGTGCACTTGAACGGACAGCCTGTGGTGAGTTTGATCGCCGCCGATTCAAGTCGGCTGTATCCCTGCCACAAAGGCGGGCTGTATGGACGCGCCGCAATTTTGGCGCCGATTCCAATGGCATCGTAAAGAGGCGACAGATCGGGTGTTGACACCACAATGTCGGCGCCCAGGCCCGCTGCATGCTCGCCGCAGGCCTGTGCGTAAAATCCTCCCAACACAATCCTCGTGCCGGGACTGTACTTTCGCAGGTCGCCGATTACTTCGGCAACGCCGGGATACCAGTAGGTCATCACCGTGCCAATGAGGGCAAAATCAAATGGGACGCTTTGCGAAACAAAACGCTCAAAGACATCACGCCCCAGACCGTATCGGCGGTAATGGCGAGGGATGTCGGCGAAGGCGCCGGGCTTGCCGATGATCCGCGCCGGCAGGCGGCCTCGACCGAACGTCTCAGACGACCTCTTGCCGCCTGACGCAACCCGGTCGGGACGGTCAAGGTAATCGAACAACGCCATCTCGACAAAAGGCCTCAGATAACCTGCCACCGTAAGCAACCCCAAAGGCCTGAGCCAGAAGTCATAAGCGGCAAAATCATAGATCGGCGGATTTATAAGCAGAACACGAGGTTTCATAGTCGTGATTGTAACGCACCCGCCGCCACAATTTCAACATCAATGTTTCGTCCGATCCGTCCCGCCCTATAATTAGTATTTGTTGCGGAAAGAAAAAACACTCGATGTCATCCCCGCGAAAGCGGGGATCCAGAGCGAATAAGCTGGATTCCCACTGTAGTTTATCCCGGCGCGCCGGGGCGGGAATGACAAATGTTGTTTCCGCAACAGGAACTAATTATGCTAATTCACCGCCTGCCTTTGCCGATAAACTATTCGGGTAATCGGGGGGGGGCCGGCGGTTTACAGTTGCTGTTTAAAAATGCGGGGTATTCAAAATGGTTGCCATAACGATATCGGAAATCCTGGCTCACGTCGAAGACTTCGAGCGCATGTTAGCCGGCTATTACGCCAACTTATCCGAACAGACCGACCAGGCGGCGGTGTGCCTGGTGACAGACTACATAAGCCGACATCGGTATCGGACGATAGAGGCGCTGAGCAAACTGCCGCCCGACCAGTTGCGACACGCCCGGGATGTTCGGCTGCGATATCGCCCGCATCTGCCCGGCCCCGAGTGTTTCGATGAGATCCAAATCTCACCCGAAGCCACCGTCGAAGATGTCTGCCGGGCAGCCGTCAGGTTCAACCAGTACCTTATCCAAATGTATCGCCAAATCGTCCGCCAGCCCATAGAGCAGCGCATCAGAGAACTCTTCGAGAACCTCATCCGTCTCGAAGAAAAAGATGAGCTAACAATGAAGAAAATCCAGACCTTCTACGGCTGACCATACCCGACCAACGGCTATCCACAAAAAGAAAGGTTCATCACGGATTTCCGGGGATCTGAGTGCCGTTTTTCAATCAACCGGTCCCCCAATTACCATTTAGAGAAAAATAGTTTGGGCAGATGCTCAAATTTGGGGTATGCGGGGGGAAATTTGTGCATCTGTGGGACCCGGGCTATTTTTCTCGGTCGCCACAGTCAGGCAAATCTAATTTCACCCCGGTATCCCGTAATGAACCAATAAAAAAAAGCCCGCTTTTGAGCGGGCTTTTGGTCTTTATCGGGTATTTTGGTCGCTGTCAGAATCGCGACCGTTCCGGCATCGACTCCCGCGGGTGGGCATCGTCATAGACCTGCTTCATCCTCGATGTGGTTACATGGGTATAAACCTGGGTCGTGGACAGCGACTGGTGGCCTAAGAGCTCCTGGACGCTGCGAAGGTCGGCGCCGTTATTGAGCATATGCGTCGCAAAGCTGTGTCTGAGCGTATGCGGACTTATGTTGGGGTCCAGCCCGGCCTCTTTGAGGTACTTATCCATTTTCCTCCGCACGCTGCGTGTGCTGAGCCGCTGTCCGTGTTTGTTGGCGAAGAGAACCTTGCCGTCGAACGAACTGTCGTTGGCCATTCTCTTATTGCGGAATTCGATGTAGTGCTGAATCGCCTGAAGAGCACTGGAGCCGATAGGTGAAATCCTCTCCTTCTTGCCCTTGCCGCGAATGTGAATCACCTCGCCAAGGAAATCGACGTCTTCCATATTAAGCGCGACCAGTTCGCTGACTCTCATCCCCGTACTGTAGAGAGTCTCCAGGATTGCTCTGTCCCGCGAGCCGAGCCACGTGGTGGTGGGCGGTGCATTCAACAAACGCTGGACCTCTTCGTATTCGAGAAAACGCGGCAGCTTCTTTTCCTGCTTGGGGGTCTTGATGCTTATGACCGGATTCGATGTGACGTAGTTGCGTTTGACCAGGAACTTGTAGAAGCTTCGCAGGGTCGCCAGCTTACGGGCGGTGGTCGCCTTGGAATAATTCTGCTGGCCCAGGTGCGCCATGTATCTCCGAATCGTGTTGGTGTCGGCGGCGAAGATCGCCTGCTCCACCGCGGTTTGGCTTTGAGTAGCCGTTGCCGCTGCCGCCGGGTGTTCCGACCACGAGCCGGAAGCGTCATGGTCGACCGAAGCATTGGTTTCGTTCTGCAGAAAACCTGCGAACTGATCCAGGTCGGCGCCATAGCACTTGGCGGTATGGATGGAAAAATGTCTTTCGAACTTCAAGTAACTCAAAAACTCGCAAACGACAGCACTCTCTTCTTTCATGATTTACCCTTCTATATATTCTCAACCGCAACGTCTTGCGTGCCCATCCTGCTACTTGCCGGAGGACGCCGTCGCTTCTTGTTTCTATTCTTCGGAGAATGACTGTATGGTGTCGGCGATACCTTTGCCTAAAATCTCGTCTGCTTCACCCATGAGTGTCTGTGTCAGCTTGAAACTCAACACAGCCGCATCGAACCAGTCAAATTCGGTGTTTCTGTCAGCGGCCTGGCTGGCAAGACTATCGAGCAACTGTCCTTCACAACCGCTGTCGTACCTGAAGATGTACTTCTGTGAACCTTTGCTCAGAACAAGTTGTTTTTTGCCTTTTCTCATTTATAAACTGCCGAAAAGTAAATGCCTGTAAAACGAAAACTTCCTCTTATATTGTTATCGGGCTGGTTTCGATTTTCTAAAGTGTATTTTTCAAAACTCTGCGATAAAAATACGGTTCAGCAACGCTGATTTAGAAAGATATCGGTCGTTACCGGCAATGGCTTAACTTTTTGAGATGAAAAAATAGTGCCCGCTGATTCCCAAAGAAGTTGCCCCGGTATGGCAAATTATGGGACGGTCCTGTAATAAGGCCCCCAAAAGCCGTTTGTTAGTACTGTCCGGCGGGGCACGGCGGCGGGACACGACGTGATTAATCGGACCCAATGCCGATGGCGGCGTTTATTTGGGCAGGTAGAAAATTTTGTCGTCTCTGATTTGGGAGGCGATTTTATTTTGAGATTCCAAAACTGCGATGTGTCCGCCCGCCTGGCGGCGGCTTATTCCCAGACCGTTGCAGATATCTTCGAGGCTGCAGGGTCTGCGTTTGAGCATTTCGAGCACGCCGTCGACGTTCGGCAAGGCGCCCGGCTCCTCGCGATTGCGGGCGAAGTCGGCAATGACCTCGGCATCAGGCGCAAGCCGGCCGGCGATCTCGCAAAGCTCTTCTTCGCCGACCTGTCTTGCGGCGGATTCGACGGTCGGTCTGACCGCGGTATTTAACTGCACTTTGTCGGGACGTATTCGTTCGATGATCCTGCTCATTTTCTCGATCTGATCGGCACCGGTATTAACGGAGGCAACAAGAAAAACTTCAAGCCATATCTGTCCGTCGTACTCGTCCCTGAATCGACACAGACCTTCGACGAATTTCTCGAAACGAATGTCGGTGTGAGGGTGGTTGATCTTTTCGAAAGTTTCTGCATCACCGGCGTCAAGCGACGGCAGCACAACGTCTGCTTTGCAGCAGTCGGCGCGAACCTGCGGATCGCTTAACAGTGTGCCGTTGGTGATGATGGCGATTCTCATGTCGGTAAGCTTTCGCATGCCGTCAATTATTTTACCGATGTCTTTGTTGAGAGTAGGTTCACCCGAACCGCTGAACGTAATAAAATCGGCGCGGAGTTCGTCGGTGAGTTTTGCTTTGAGTTGATGCAGAACTTCTTCGACAGATACAAAACTTTGTCGCTGCATGATCTGTTTGCAAGCAATACCCAACTGGCAATAGATGCAATTTTGCGTGCACGTTTTCAAGGGAACAATGTCCACCCCGAGACTAAGAC
>JAGHBX010000179.1 GCA_021160785.1 Planctomycetota bacterium
CGCTCGATAACGGCGGCGAGAAGGTAACGCTGATGCAGCCCGGCGCGCCGGACCCGATCACATTTGAAGTGCCCGAAATACGAATAGACCGTGTAAACTACAGCGACGGCTCGCATCCGGCGGGCAGTGATCCCTGGCCGACAACTCCAGACGGTGGCGGAAAATCCCTGACCCGCAAAGTCTTAGCCAACTACGGAAACGACCCGGCAAACTGGCAGGCCGCCAACCCGAGCCCCGGCTCAATTTAGGGCCGGTGAGAATAAAATCAAAGATTTCTGGTTTGTATGCAAATTCACGCATTATCGCCTCAATTCCGGCATAATGCGTGAATTTGTGGAACCAGGCCGAAGTCCCCCGGCGATGGTTGCGCAAGCATCGAACCACTGCAAAATCGCCACATTTTCCGTGCATATATCGTAAAAAACACGCTCTTACGCATGCCAGACCTGTTTCTGCCTTGCAGTAAGGCCCTTTTTCCGGTATAATGACATGCATGCGGGCGGTATTTATGCGGACGTGTATAGTTACATTCCTAATGGAAGTGTAGGTATGTTCCCGTCGCATGGGTGTCAGGAGGGCACATCCCAAATAATTGCAATATAAGGTAGATAAGCCATCTAAACGGCGAGCGTTTATTAAGGTTCCTGTTGTTGTCCTTTATGGAGATGTTCATCATGAGAGGTAGGAAGTGGAAAGAATTAATGTGTCTGTCTGTTCTGTTGTTACTTGCAATGACACCGGTTGTGTCACAGGCGGATGTGCTCTGGACGGCTTATAACGACTGCCACGTCAGCCCACTGGGCAATACGCAGGCCAATGTAACAACGTACAGCAAATATGGCAGCTACAGCGGTGACGAAAGCGGTCTTTTGAGGGATTTTGCGACGGGCAACGTAGATGGCATGCCGACGGTAACTTTCACTTCGGTCGATACACTGGGGACAAGCACTGGCGGTGCGGCGGCCAGTCCTGCGTTCGGAACCGATGCATACACTTATTTCTTCGACGACGCGGACAATGCCATTGTGGACTTCTCCGGGAATCTGGCGGATATGCAGAACTTAGAAGCACTGACGATAACCTTTAGCGGTCTGAATCCCAACGCCACCTACAATTTTATAGGTACGGCGATTCGCAACAAACTCTATCCCGACAGGATAACAGAGGTGACGATTTCCGGTCATGACAGCTCCACCGAAAACAGTAGTACTGGTATTGCAAAACCGGACTCGCATACGGCCCTTTTGCAGGCCGGCAACAATAGCAGCACAGGATGCGTGGTGGGTTGGATGGATATCGCATGCGGATCTGACGGAAGCTTCGCGATTACCTGTGAGAGATATTCTGGCGACAAGGCATATTCGATCGCCGGCTTTATGCTGCAGGAGACGGGCACGTTGGGCAATCAGGCGCCGAATGTTAATGCCGGGGACGATCAGCAGATCACTTTGCCGATTCGCAGCGCGACAATGGATGCCGCCGTAACGGACGACGGCCTGGGTGATCCGGATGGTCGCCTGGATTATCTATGGTCAAAAGTGAGCGGACCAAAAGACGTTGAGTTTGAGTTCGATGATGAACTAAATCCCACAGTGCAATTTGCCCTGGACGGAGCGGGCGTGTATGTTCTCAGACTCACCGCCACCGACGGGGAGTTTGACGATTTCGACGACGTGACCATAACGGTTAACGCACCGAATTGCCCGTTAGGCGATTTGAGCGGCAATTGTCTGGTTGACGGTGAAGATTTAGAGATTCTCGGCCTGCAGTGGCTGGACAGTCCCGCCGGCAGCGCCGACCTCACCGGCGATGATAATGTCGATAATGAAGATTACGCGTGGGTGGCGGATGATTGGCGGCAAAACTGGCAGACCGGTGCGGTGCAGGTATCAATCGACCCCGTCAAGGCGCGAGGAGACGGCGCCCAGTGGCGTATTGTCGGCAGACCAAGCTGGCACAACCACAATGATGTGGAATCCGGCCTTCCAACCGGCACATACACGGTAGAGTTCAGGACCATCAGCGACTGGGACAAGCCGAATAATCAGGTAGTGGAGGTGACATACGGCGCGATTACCCAGGCAAGCGGAACCTACACCGAACACACCGGCTCGTTGCGGGTCAATATCTCGCCGCCGGATGTCCTGCCAACGGCTAAATGGCGTCGAGTGGGCGAGACTACATGGCTGGACAGCGGCGGCACGGAAAATAACGTGCCGGTCGGTCCTCAGCAGGTGGAGTTCACTCCTATCAGCGGCTGGATGTCGCCCCTGCCCGCTCTCTCAGAGCCAGTGATTCTAAAAGATACGCTGGAAATCATGGATGCAGTATACGCAGATTTGGCGGGTGTCTCACTGCGAATCAACGAATTCATGGCCGCCAATTCCAGCACTATTTCGGATGAAAACAATGATTTCGATGACTGGATCGAGATCCATAACATCACCGGGTCTGACATCGATATGGCCGGTATGCGGTTGGGCCATGACGCCGATGTCCTGCCGATACCAACCGGCGCTCCCACCGAGACAACTGTACCTGCCGGAGGTTATTTGATATTCTGGGCGGATCATGAAATGAGCGAAGGACCGCGCCATCTTGATTTCACTCTGGACGCCGGCGGAGATGTAATCACCTTGTACGATACGAACGGCACTACGCTTTTTGACAGCATAACCTTCGACTCACAGATATATAATGTTTCTTACGGGCGCTTTCCCGACGGCGTCGATGACTGGTATTTCTTCGAAGATCCGACACCGAATGTGCAAAACGATCAGATGGGAATCGCCAATCGGGTCAAGGATACGAAATTCGACCCGGATCGCGGCTTCTATGATACTCCTTTCGAGGTTACGATTACCACCGACACCGTTGGAGCGAACATCTATTTCACTACAGATTCGAGTAATCCTATCGACACCGACGGCACGCCCACAGGGACGCTTTATGTTGGGCCGATTACCATTAGCACAACAACCTGCCTGCGGGCAGCAGCAGTGAAAGCAGGCGACATAGCCACCAATATCGATACGCATACCTACATCTTCCTGGATGACGTGCTTACCCAGGGCAACGGCGGCGCTCCGAGCGGATATGAGTCCTACAGTTGGGGGCATAGCGGGTCTGATTGGGAAGTTGACCCGGGTGTCGTCAATGATCCCGACTCCGAAGACCAGTTGACGCCATCTGACATGCGGGCTATCCCCACGATCGTGGTGTGTATGCCGAAAGACGACTGGTTCAGTTCTTCTTCGGGGCTATATGTAGAAGGCGTTCCGGACGGCACCGAGTATCCCTGCTCGTTCGAATACTTCGATCCGGACGGAAACGGCTTGAACCTGCAGCAAAACTGCGCAATGTCGATGCAGGGCGGTATCAGCGGCGGCGGCACCAGCCTGAATCGCTGGAAGACGGATAAACTGTCAAATCGGCCGCGGTTCAAGACGCAGACCGATAACGGCACTGTGACCGGCGGGGGCTCGAAGCTGCGGGCGAAGATATTCCCGGATTCGCCGGTAAAAAAGTTTGATTCGATCGTGCTGGATGGGGTGCTGAACCATTCCTGGCTCCACTCGAGTCAGGGCCAGCGAGATACCGCAAAATACGTTCAGGATCAGGCCGTGGCGGACTTTCATAACGCCATGATGCCGGGAAATTCCCCGCACGGCGCCTATGCCCACGTTTACCTCGATAACCTGTACTGGGGCATGTATTATATCCATGAGCGCCCGGACCACTCCTGGGCGGCGGAGACCTTCGGGGGCGAAAAGGAAGAATATGACGCCGTCAAGCATGACTGGAACAAGGTAATAAACAACGGAGTCGGTGGTGCGGGAGCAGCAGCCAATTTTACCACTATGAAGAACGCTGCTTCGGCAGCCGGAAGCGATCCGACCAATCTTACGAAATGGCAGACCCTGGAGCAGCATCTTGACATTGACAACCTGATAACGTATCTGCTTGCCCACTGGTTTGCTCCCGTAGGTGACTGGCCCAGCAAGAACTGGTACGCCACCCACAGGGTCGGCGGGCAGTGGCGGTTTCATACATGGGACGCCGAGCATTCCTTTGAGGGCGGCAGTCAAGTCGGTCAAAGCCCTGAAGCGATACATGCCGCTCTGGCAGCCAACAAAGAATACAAGATGCGATGGGCAGATCTCATTCATAAGAACTTCCACCACGGCGGTCCGTTGAGTTATCCTCGCTGCAACGAGATTTATCATGTCCGCGTAACACAGATAAACGAAGCGATACGCGGTGAGTCCGCACGATGGGGCGATAATCGCGAGGACATAGACGCACACAAGACTTACACGCGGACCGACTGGCTGTCTTGGGAGACCCAGAACGGCAGCTACTTCACCAATCGTTCTGCAACTGTTTTTGGCCAGCTCTCCGGTCTGTATTCGGCAACTGAGCCTCCGGACTTTGAAGTCAATGGTTCGCCCATGTTCGGAGGATACGCTGAATACAATGATGACTTGACCATAACAAGACCGGGCGGTTCCGGGGCAATCTGGTACACGATCAACGGCAATGACCCACGGTCGCCCGGCGGTGCGGTGAATAGCGGCGGCGGCGCGATGGAGTTCATCAGTACGAATATCAAGCTGACACACAGTATACGGGTCAAGGCCCGCGTACTGAACGGCAGCGTATGGAGTGCATTAAGCGAAACGGTCTTTGCAGTCGATCCGGTTGGAGGGTCGGTCGCCGACAGTCTCCGGATCAGCGAAGTCATGTACCATCCCGCCGATGCCCCCGGCGGACATCCGGATGCCGAGTATATCGAACTGAAAAATATCGGCACATCTACAATCAA
>JAGHBX010000129.1 GCA_021160785.1 Planctomycetota bacterium
CGTTGTCGGAGGTGGGGGCGATTTATGCGTCGAATATGCTGGTGGTAGGGGAGTAGGGGGGGGGGAAACAGTAGTCGAGAAGTCGAGGAGTCGAGAAGGCGAGGAGTCGAGGAGGCGAGGAGGCGAGAAGTCGAGAATGCGAGAAGTCGAGTAGACGAGAATTCAAGTAGGGAGAATTGCAGTGGAGAAGGCGAGGACGTTTCAGGATGTTAAGCTTTGGCAAAAGGCGCATAAATGGGTGTTGGGAGTTTATCAATTGACGAATGCATTTCCAAAGAGTGAGCAGTTTTGCCTGACTTCACAGATGCGACGAGCTGCTATCTCAGTGCCTGCGAATTTTGCAGAAGGATTCCGCAAGAAGAGCAAGGCGGAAAAACTACGGTACTATAATATAGCCCAGGGCTCGTTATCGGAGAGCCAGTATTTCCTGATATTGGCTGGCGATCTTGGCTATGGCGACACTTCGGGATTGATGGGGCAATTGAGAGAAGTGGATATCATGCTGGATGCGTATATGAGGAGAGTGGGGGAGAGGATAGCAAAGTAGTCGAGTAGTCGAGTAGACGAGTAGTCAAGAAGGCGAGTAGACGAGGAGTCGAGGAGTCGAGAAGGCGAGTAGACGAGTAGACGAGGAGTCGAGGAGCCGAGTAGCCGAGAAGGCGAGGAGACGAGGAGGGAAGAAACAGCCTTTAGCTGTTAGCGGTTGGCGTAAACTCACCGCCGTGTATCAGAACGAGAACTCTACGCTCAAAGAAAGATAGTACATTATCAGAACAGAGTCCTGACGTTTATGATTGCTAAAAAAGAAATTACTGCGGTAATATTGGCGCAGGCTGGTGCATCGAACCGGTTTCCTGTTGGAGATGAGACTGTTTTGCGGCGATTGATGGAATCACTTGTCCGACAGGATATTGATAGTTTTTTTCTGTGCTTCCATAATGGCGGCGCTGCGGCGGGAGAATCGTTTGAGTTTACTAAGGATGTCAGGGTGAAGATTATTCAGGAGAAGATGGCTCGCGGCTCAGCAGGCTCTCTGCTGGACGCCGCCAATAGCAGCAGGGACGATCTTTTCCTGGTCATGCATGGCAATATGGTTAATGTCCCTGATGTCAAAGATTTGATTACTGCTCATCACGCTGTTTCCGCTGACATGACTATTGTGCTTGGTTCGCAGAATACGGTTGCGGGGCTTGGCCGCGATGCGAATCAGCTTTATATCTGCAGCCGATCAGTTCTCGAGCGAATTCCTGCTGTTGGATATTGTGATATTAAAGAGACTCTGGTGCCTAAGCTCATTGCTTCCGGCAGGAAGGTTCATGCCATTAATTGCGATGAAGGTTTTGGCGGTTCCAGGCCATCGCCCGAACATCGTGATGCTGCCTGCGAGAATGTGCATGCCGTTGAGCAGACTGTTTTGGCCGCAGACCCAAGAGTGCGGTCGCGGATTAATGGATTAAGATGCCCCAATTGGCTGGCTTCTGCATTCAAACAGGCGGCCTGCGGGACGAGGAGAGTTGTCGATTGTTTTAGCCGATCTCTTCCCATAGCTTCTAATGGTGATGATTCGGGATGGGTCCTGAAACTTGCCGGATTCATGGCAGTGCTTATATGCCTTTTGGCGTCTTACTGGAATCCCACCCTGAAGGATCTCTGGCGTATGTGGATGAGGAGTGATGAATTCTCGAGCGGTCTGCTTGTTCCTTTTCTTGCCGTTTACATTCTCTGGGCGCGGCGAAAAGAACTTTTCGAGTGCAGGGTTCAGCCTGCTCTTTTCTGGGGCCTTTGCGCATTTGGTGTTGCCCAATTTGCGAGATTCCTGGGTATGTGGCTTATGCTCAGTTCTGCGGAGAACCTGTCTTTAGTGATAACAGTCTGTGCGATTGTACTGCTTCTTTTTGGCTGGCGGTTCATCTGGCGGATCTGGCCTGTCTTGCTGTTTTTGTTCCTTATGCTCCCGTTGCCTAATCGTGTTCAGGGCTGGGTTACGCAGCCTCTTCAGAGTTGGGCGACGACTTCTGCCGTTTTCGGGCTTGAGACGATTGGTTACGAAGTTGTCCAGCAGGGCAATACTATTATCTTAAATGACACTTCTGTCGGTGTTGCAGAGGCATGCAGCGGTCTTCGCATGCTTACGGCCTTTATTGTGATAAGTGCTCTTATAGTCCTGCTTGTCGAAAGGCGATGGTGGCAGAAGATGATTATTTTAGCTTCGAGCATTCCAGTTGCTTTTCTATGCAATACATTTCGGCTTATAGTAACTGCGATTGCGTTTACATACCTCGATTCGCAGCAGTGGGAAAAGGCCTTTCACGATTTTGGCGGCCTCGTCATGATGCCTCTTGCGCTGGGGATCATAGTTGCCGAGCTTTGGCTTCTGAAGAAAATCTTCCTCCAACCGGATTCAAACAAGAGGACGGTCGTCGTAAGAAAACGTGCCGTCGCACTTAACGACTGAATATATGACTAATTGCCAACGGCTAAAAGCTAACAGCCAATAGCCAACAGCCAGACATTTAGGGGAAAAAACATGGGTGACATTCAAAAATTTCAATCGCAGCCTTTAGCTGAGCAAATCGTACAGCTCGATTCGCCGCCTGACGCTCATGTCGAGCCGATGACGGGTCTGATTGCCGGGATAATGCGCCGCTGGTACATAATCTTTGCCGTTTTTCTTGTCGTGGCCGGCCCCGGTGTTCCTGCAATATGGTACTTGATGAAGGAGCAATATGACACCACCGGCGTGATACGCATCTCACCGATCGTCAATCCTATACTGTTTCAATCTGATCTTGACCAGTTGCCACAGTATGATCTCTATAAGAATACCCAGGCCGAGGCCATTCGAGGCAGCGATATCCTTAACCGCGTCGCCGATGACCTTGCCGCCAAGAATCTCCCCATCTTTGCCGAAACTCCCGACCCCCTGCCCGTTCTGCGAGAGATGGTAACCGGCGGCAAAATCGACATTACTCCCGACAGGAGAACAGAGTACATCAGGCTGACAATGACTACACCCGATCCAGCGCAGGCTGCGACGATAATAGATTCATTCCTCACACACTATATGGCCTGGCTGGAAGCTGAAGAGGCTACCGGCGGGACAATGAAACTTAAAACACTCGAGGATAAAAAGAGGCAAGTCAAAGCTGACATCGATGAGAAAAAGCGTGAAATAAACGCACTTACCAGTCAGTTCGGCAGCAGCGATAACAACCCCCGACAGGAAATGATGCTTGAAGTCGTTTCCCGTATCCGCCAGGACCTTATTGGTATCACTATGCAGAGGATCGGCCTCGAAGCAAGAGTTCAGATCATGGAAAACGACACTACCGAGCCGGCGTCGGGCCTTAACAGGATCGAAAATCGCAACGCATGGATCAATTCCGACCCCGAGATGCAGTCCCTGCGTATTACCGTTCGCGAGTACGAAAACCAGATTCTTATAGACAGACAGACAATGACGGACCAGAACCCGGACCTGAAAAATCGCATCGCGCTGCTTGAGGCATTCAAGGAAAAACTCAAAGCCAGAGAGCAGAAGCTTACGGAGGACTTCGATAATCAGTACGAAAACGAACTCAAGCAAGGCCGTCAACTTGCTCTTGACAGGGCCAAAGCCGAATTAGCTCAGGCAATCGAACATGAAAAGAAACTCAGGGAAAAACTTAATGAGCAGGATACCGATACTATCGTTATCGGACGTACACAACTCAATATCGACGAGCAGATCGAAGAACTCGCACAAATCAAGCAACTGTATGATAAGGTTGTCCAGCGTATCGATGAGATTGAATTCGAGCAGGATCGGCCTGCACGCATTTCGATTGCCCAGAGGGCAAGCAGTGTCCCGGCAAAGGGCAAACGCAAAAAACTGGCAGCCGCCTGCGGCGTTGGCGGGCTTGGGCTCGGGTGCTTCTTTGCGTTCCTTCTTGCCAAGGCCGACAAGAGGGTCAAAGACACTAATGATGTTGTCAATCGTGCCGGTGTACGGATAATCGGCACCACCACAAGTCCCAAATATATAGATAAACGCAGGATTACACAGCGGCTTTCCGACGACTACCAGACTATCCGCGCCAACCTCGGGCTGCTCAATGGTCATGCCAGTTCCAAGGTCCTTGTCGTATCAAGCCCGTGCATGCGTGAGGGCAAGACGACATTTGCCGTCAACCTTGCTCTCAGCTTTGTACAGTCGGGTGAGAAGGTGCTCCTCATCGATGGCGATCTCAGAAAACCCGACATTGCCGAGACACTCAACCTTCCGCGCGGTGTAAGAGGCCTTCAGGACATGCTCTTTGGTAAATCGATTGAAGATTCCGTTTACAAGGTGAGTCCCGCCGGGCTCCATGTCCTTGCCTCCGACTGGCGGAATTCCTCGGATGCGCTCGATCTGCTTGCCCAGACACATACCGCCAAGTGCATGAAGAATATCGGTGACGGCTACGATCATGTCATTATCGATACGCCTCCGGTGCTCGGTTTTGCCGATGCCCTCGTATGGTCCAGGATGGCCGATGCCGTCATCCTTACCTGCTTTGCCGAACACACCTCAAGCCCCGACCTGCGGGATGCCATGGACCGTTTCGATCAGATCGGATCGAAGGTGCTCGGCGCCGTACTCAACAACGTGAGAGTCGCCAATAGCTATCACCGCTACAGCTATGACTACAGCCACGTTCATGCCGCCACTCAGGAAAGACCTGAAAAGGCATCTAAACGCCGCAAAGACCGAAGAATTTTGCTGATGGACTCAAAACCCGAAGATGAAAAGCCAACAGCCAACAGCTAATCAGGCGGGGAACCGGAGTCTGTTCAGGTTTGCTCTCGAGAACAGATGCCTTCTGGATCTGATTTCGGACTCTCTTGAGCCTGATGCTTCAAATAATAACGGCGATGGCTGGACAGAGATTACCAACAGCCGATTCGTCATCAGGGCCAACCGCGACTGGCTCAGAGAGTCCGTGCAGAAACTTTCCTTTGATGTTGTATGCATAACCATTACACCGTCTCTTGCCGGTTACCACGAGAAAGTACGTCTTACTCCGGAAAATAACATTGTGGGCATTCGCAGATACTACTCTGATTCCATGGAATTGCACCCGACTCCTGACGACTGGCCGCATCTGATTTTTGTGCGATCATCCGTACTCCAGTCGCTTAATATCGAAGGGAAACTTCCTGAAGATTTCAAGGAGTTTCTTGCCGAATGTAATTCAAGATCACTGGCGATCACCAGTATCGCCGCAGGCGGCAAAGTACTCGATCTTGACAGCGAAGAGGGCCTGCTTACCTGTGTTTTCGATAGATTGGCGAATAGCGACTCTTTGAATACGCACTCTCCGAAGATTGGCGAAGACGCCAAGATCCTGGGTAATGTCATCTTTGGCGATAATGTTTCCATTGGCGCCAATGCTGTCATAACAGGCCCTGCCGTAATCGGCGACAATGTCAAAATCAAAGATCGCGCTGTTGTCGGCAGTTCAATTATTGGCGCGGATTTGACAATTCCGAAAAAGACTATCGTACAGAATCGTGTTATCCAGACTCAAACGCTGCTTGAAAAAGGCGATTTGCGCGGCAGACCTCTGCCGCTCTCTGCGTGGCATGACGAACCGTTCGCATCCAGCTACTTCCGCACCTGGCCCAAATGGTCGTATCCGCGATACATCAAGAGGCTGTTCGATGTTATTGCATCTTCGCTCATACTGCTCCTTTTTCTGCCGTTCTTTCCGATTATCGTTCTTGCAATTAAGTTGAGTTCACCCGGTCCCATCTTTTACCGTGCCCGTCGCCAGGGCCTTGGCGGTAAGGATTTCGATTGCCTCAAGTTCCGCAGTATGATCGCCACGGCCGAAGATATGCAGGAAAAGCTTCGCATCGTCAACCAGGTCGATGGCCCCCAGTTCAAGATGGAAAACGACCCGCGCATCAACGCCGTTGGAAAATTCCTTCGCGACACGAATATCGATGAGATACCCCAGTTCATTAATGTCCTGCGGGGCGAGATGAGTATAATAGGCCCGCGTCCTTCCCCCGAGCATGAAAACACCGACTGTCCGCACTGGCGATATGCAAGGCTCTCAGTCAGGCCCGGCATCACAGGCCTGTGGCAGATGTGCCGCACACGCCAGGAAGGCAAAGACTTTCAGGAGTGGGTCCATTACGATACCGAATACGTCAAGAAGCTGTCCTTCAAACTCGACCTGTGGATATTCTTCAAGACCGCCCGGCACTTGATCAACAACTTCGTAGACCAGTTTTGATAGCCGTTAGCTGTTGGCTGTTAGCTTTTAGCCGACAGCCAACAGCCAATCGCTAACCGCTAATCGCTACTAAGGGAGGAAAAATGTCACGAATAAACTGGAAACTCATCATCGTTCTAATCCTGGCAGTTGTTGCTCTGGGGGCGACAGCATGGGGTCTTAGAAAGATGAACCGCTCTAAGCGCTCGGAGCAGGGCCTTGCCGACGGCCTCCAGGCCTATGAGAACCGTCAATGGCGTCAGGCCGCAGACGGTCTCGGGAGGTATCTTGGCGTTCATGCCGATGACGCTGAAATCCTTGCCAAATACGCTCAGGCGAACACAAAGATAAGGCCTGCAACAAGGAATACCATTAGCCAGGCGGTCAACGCCTACAGGCTCATCCTTCGTCTCGATGATACTTATCGGATCGACCAACTGCGAAGAGAGGCTGCCTATGAGTTGACGAAGCTCTATCTCCAGATCAATGCCGCCGGCGAGACCGTCCTCATTGCCAACCAGCAGCTTGCCCGCGCAGATGACCCCGAGATTCGTTACATGCTTTCGCTTGCATTGGCCCGACAGCGAAAGTTTGCCGATGCCGCACAACAATTGAACCGGATCATCACCGATGACCCGTCGCACATTCCGGCTTACAATCTGCTCGGTCAGCTTACCGATCAGCGGCCCGACGATTTCTCGGTCAAGGCCCTGCACTGGTTTGATCTTGCTGTAGAGAATAATCCTGAGTCTGCCCAGGCATACATTGTTCGAGGCGCCTGGTATTTTGATAAGAACCAGCGGGAAAAGGCACTTGCTGATTTCCAGACAGCGGAGTCTCTCGATCTTTCGGATGTATCGATAAGGCTTGCCCTTGCCGAGCGGCTCATGCGCGCAGGCGAGACTACAAAGGCACGCGCGCATCTCGAAGCTGTTGAACAAGCCGAACCGCGAAATCTTTCACTTTGGAATATATGGGCTCTTCTTTCCCTGAAGATTGACGACAAGGCCCTGATGTGCCAAATCGCCGACCGGGCTCTTGAGTCGGTGTATTCCGACGAAGCGTTTACCTACCTGCCCGTCGCTGCTGAACTCTATACCAGAGGTGAAAATTTCGACAAGGCTTCCGAATGTATCGAGCGGCTTCGTAAACAGGATGCAGAGACCTCCCTCCTTGCCTTTCTCGAAGGTATTATTGCCGAACAAAAGGGTCTCTGGTCTGAGGCTCTCAAGCAGTATCGCCAGGCCGCACAACTCGGTCTGCAAAGTGAGACCGTCCAGCTCAAAATAGCCTCTGCATTCATTCGACTTGGCGACAAACTCTCGGCATTGCAGCAGCTTCGACAACTCATCAACAAGAACGCCGACTCCTACAGGGGCAGAGTTGCCCTGATCCGTCTTCTCCTGGAGGGTGGCGGCTTTGCTGAGGCTGCCGAGCATGCACGCACCCTGATTAGAATCGATCCGACGCGTCTGGAAGGGCGCCTTCTCTACGCTCAGGCCCGGATGCGGCTGCTTGGGCGAGATGAATCCGAAGACAACACGCTTAAGTGGAACAGTATCGAATCCGATCTCAAGACCCTCGATGAAACCCTTACCGACGCTGTCTCCGTCAAGACCATGTTGGTCCTGACAGCCATACAGCGGGGCGACAAGGTCAAGGCCCACCAGATGGTCGATGATCTGAAGAAGAGCTATCCGGACGAGATCCAGCCGCTCCTCGCTGAAGTAGACGTTCTTGTCGCCGAGGGTAAATATGATCAGGCGATAGCGTCACTTCGCGAGATCACCGCAAAATACACCGATTCGACCCTTGCCGTATCATACCTTGTAGGCCTTCTTGCCCGCCAACAGGAGTATGAAGAGTGCCGCACAGTACTAACAGATGCCATCTCTCGTATGAAGGATCCCGAAGACCTGCGGACCTTTAACCTGATGCTCGCCGAACTCTACGTCCATAATAACGAAGTTGCCCAGGCCTGCGAACTTCTCAGGTCAGTCGCAGAGCAGTTTCCCACGGACATTCCGATCATGCGGCGACTGCTGAGATACAGCCACGCCCTCGGACAGACAGACAGCCTGCAGCCGTTCATTGACCGGATCAAGACGATCGAAGGACCCGACGGGCGACAATGGCGATTCGAACAGACGAGACTCTGGTTCGCTCTGGGCGCCGACGACTTCAAACGGCGGCTTACTGAGGCGACTGTGCTCCTGAAAGAAAACCTCGAATCAAACCCCGACGACCAGCAAAGTCGCAGACTTCTCGCATCGTTCTACGAAAGGGCCGGGCAACTCGACCTTGCAATCTCGGTCTATCGAAATGCCCTTCAGCGGTCTCCGGATGACATAAACATTATTATTCCCACTGTGGCGATGATGTACAAGGCCCAGCGATACGAGCAGGCCGACGAGATACTCGAACGCGCGATCAGAAACCAGCTCGCCAGTCCCACCGATACCCGGCTTGACCGTCTGGAGCTTCAAAGACAGCAGCGGGATGGCAACATTGTCCCGATGGCGGAAATTGCTGAAAAGCTCCTTCAGGCCAATCCCGACAGCAAGGACGACCGCTTCACGCTGGCGCTCATAAGGATCCTGCAAAAGGACAACGCCCAGGCCCGTGAGCTTCTCACCCAGTTAAGAATCCAGGACCCCGACTATATGCCCGCCATCGCCGGCCTGGTCGAACTCAACATCCGTCAGGACAATCCCGAAGAGGCCCTTCGACTTTGCGACGAGACTATCCAGCGGCTTAACAACACCGCATCCTACATCCTTCGCAGCCGCGCCTATGTCCGCCTGGGTGATTTTGCCAGGGCCCAGGCCGATATGGAAAAGGCTATCGCCATGACCTCGGACAACGCTGGCAATCTGCAGTTCAAGGCTGAGTTCTATCGTTCTATCGGTCGGTTGGACAGCGCTGTCGAGACCATCAGGCAGGCACTCGCTATGCAGCCAGACGATTTTCTCACCCGGAAACAGGCTATCTTCCTCCTGCAAGCTTCCAAGCAAAAGTCCGACCGGGATGAAGGTATGAAACTTATGGAAAAGGTCCTGGCCGATCACCCGGACGACGCCGATATACTTATCCAGAAGTCCACACTGCTCCTGCGGCAAGGCACCAGACCTGCAATCGACGAGGCCATGGGGATACTGAAGAAGATCATCACGGACCGTCCCAGGACCGAGCGTGCATGGAGTCTGATGGCGACAGTGTATCTCAACCAGGGCAAATTTGACATGGCCTCCCAAACAGCCCTTCGCGGCATTTCATACCTGCCTCGCAGCATATCGCTCTTACGCATTAAGGCAAGTGCAGAGGGCAGGCAATCACCCTCCCTTGCCATGGCAACGCTCCAACTGGCTTACGAAAATAATCCTGACGACCTGAATGCTGCTGTCGATCTTGCACGCGCTTATGCTAATGCCAAAAAGTACGATGAAGCAATAAAGTTGCTTGAGGCCAAGTCCCAGGTCGCTAAGGATGTCGCCCTTCGTCGCATCCAGGCTGTTCTTGCCGCAGTACTATATGACAGCGGCAAGAGACAGCAGGCGACAGACAAATTCAACACCCTTTACGCAGCCCAGTCGGACGATGCGGCCGTTTTGCTCGTTCATGTCGACGTACTCATTCGAGATGCAGCATGGCCCGAACTCACCGATCTCACCGTTGGCTGGTGTACTAAGAATCCCGACAAGACAACAGTCATTGGCTCGATCATTAAAGGCATGGTGTCCAGTCAGGATTCCGAGTCCGGCAAAGCGGCCGAAGATCTCCTGCGAAAGATCATTGCTTCAAATTCCGAATGTATCGATGCCGTCGATTCCCTTGCGCTTCTCGTGCACATGAATGGTCGTTTTGCTGAAGCCATCCCGCTTTATCGCAAGGTCATTGACCTTGATCCGGAGCGGCTTATTGCCGTAAACAATCTCGCCTGGCTTCTTTGCGAAGAGGAGCACAAGCTTCGCGAGGCCAAGGACATCGCCGACGCCGGTCTTGCCCTGAATCCAAATTACATTGATCTTATCGATACCCGTGGAATGATTCGTTTTCGGTTGAACGATTTTGCCGGAGCTGTTGCCGATTTCCAGAAATGTATCGAACTCTACACCGAAAAAGCCCCGGGCCTTTCAGGTTCGCACTTCCATCTTGCAAAGGCACTGATCAAGCTGGACCGAAAGCGAGAAGCTATCGATCATCTGAAAAAAGCAATTGAACTCGGCGGGCTTTCCCCTCAGGATTTGGCCGAAGCCGAAAAGCTGTCACAAGCGAATACCCTCTCGGAACAGAATTGATGCCACAATCGACATCTCACAAAATATTTGAGAATCATTCAGAACTGAAACGGCCTGCTGTTTCACTCCTGACCAACAGGCAGTGGCGGTATCTGCAGAGAAGATACAAAATCACCCCGCGTGAAATGCAGATTGCCAGGCTCATCTGCCGTGGTTTTGGTAACGAAGAAATCGCCGTCCGGCTCAATATCACGACCGGAACAGTAAAAGTACACGTCCGCAACCTCTACCGCAAGACATGGGCGGAAAACAAGATACTCATGCTCCTCCGCTTCATAGAAGATGCCTCCGGCATCTCCCCCACTCCAGCACCCCCCCCAACAGCTAATAGCTAATAGCAAAAAACCACCAGCTAACCGCTAACGCTGTCATCCCTTAAACCTCAACACCTAAAACTTAACACTTGAAATTACTACTATCGGAGTACTCCATTAGTGGTAGATTGCCCCCCCCTGTGGCCAGATGTTCCGCCAATGAGGTAGGTGCTGGCGACGACAGAGAAAAGGGTACATTTTTTTTTCAAAATAGGTACTTTTCCCCTTTGACAATTATCTGCCGGTCCGATATTATTTACTCTTGTACTTTGAAGGTTTAACACTTATAGGATGTCCCATCATGGAGGAGGGACTTCCGTTAAAAAAGTAGTGATGGCGTTGTGTAGCCGTACCGGCTCACAGAAGAGAAAATTGAAGAATGTTTTCCGGTCGGGAGAGACTGTGGAACACTGGAGAGTAAAAGGGCTGATGTGTCTTGTGGTTGTGTTGATTGCAACTGCGGGCGCTCGTGCATCATCTGCGATGCTTTCCAATGATACTGGTTTGTTTGAAACCGGCGCCCTCCGGACAACTTCCTCAGCCGACTGGCAGTTGGAAAATATCGGCAGGCAGATGACCGACCCTGCCCAAACACCTTCACCCTTCCAGGAAGGTCATACTGCGAACACAACCACACTTCCCGCGGTTCCCGCCGCGATTTCAATGACGCTTTGCGGGTTCCTGTGCATCTCCTTCGTTCGTGACCGTCGTGCATGGCTTGCAATGGCGGCAGGCGCCCTCTGGCTCGGCCAGACGGGCATGCACGCCGTCCCCGAACTCACTCACAGAATATGCTCCCGCATCACAACCTCGGCAAGCTCTCCCATCGGCCTCGACAGGCCGCAAGTCTTTTTCTCTTCCGATTCAATAACAGGCAACGCACAGAGCATCAGCTTCATAGGCCTGCTCAGAAAACTCGAAGGAATACCAGGACACAACCTCGGTTCAACATTACTTGACTTGTCATTCCCGCGAGAGAATGTCACCCCCGTGAAAACGGGGGCCAGAAGTGGCAATCGACGATTGTCATCTCCAATCGCCAACAACTTGAAAGTTGGCGGGGTATTAGTCTTTGCGAGCAAACACAGCACACGTTCACCGGCTCTTGCTTTACGCGATTGCCGGCATAATGCACTGTTTGTGTGCCCGGCCAGCGTATCCGGGCACTTTACCGTTTTTTCACCCGCATTTATCTTCCAGAACCTCTCCCGAGGCCCACCTGCAATCAAAATAAGAGTTTTCCCAACGGAAGGTCCAAAGAGCGGTTTCGCGAAACGTTCTTTGGGGTCTACCAGACATGGAAAAAGAGGCAATAACTTCATATAAAGGAAAGAAAATGAAAAAGTTAATTACAATTTGTGTAGTAATGACAATGATTTTGGTGGTTAGTGGTGCAGAGGCGGCCGTCACCACGTTGGCGCTCGACTACGACCCAGGTTGGCCCTGGCCTGCCAAGCAACGATGGAAAGATGTTGCGGGCAATGCGTACAG
>JAGHBX010000363.1 GCA_021160785.1 Planctomycetota bacterium
ACTATCAACAGGGCCATTCCCAGTTGTCTGTATCCGGGCGCCGATGCGGCTGCACCGGTGGCCAGGAAGAACCCCAGAAACATGCTCCCGCAGTCGCCGAGAAACACGCCGGCAGGGTGAAAATTGAAGAAAAGAAAACCCGCCAGGCTGCCGGCCATGACCAGCATGAGAACGGCAAGGGCCACTTGCTCGGTGTAAAAGGCGAACACCACCAATATGCCGCAAGCAATGGCGGAAATCCCTCCGGCCAGTCCGTCTAGGCCGTCGATGAGGTTAACCGCATTGGTGATCCCGACGATCCAGAAGACTGTCACCGGCCAAGACAACCACCCCAAGTGCATTGCAAACGTTCCCGGCAGGCTGATCATGTCAATGCGGATGCCGAACGAGCATACGCCCAATGCGGCGATGATCTGACCGAGAAGCTTGAAACGTGCCCGCAGCGTCCAGATATCGTCTATCAGGCCGACCAGACATATGAAAACGCACGCGATAAGTATTGCTGCTAGCTTTGGTTGCATTTGCAGCAAAACCCTACCGGCCTCGTTGTTCACATGGCGCACGATCAGGACAACGGCCCCCGCGGCAAGCATGACCGCCAGTCCCCCGATTCGCGGCACCGCAGTCGAATGAACCTTGCGGGTGCCGGGCTTGTCGACGATTCGCATTGTCAGAGCTATCCGCGAGACCAGAGGCACAGCCGCCAGGGCGGCTAGCATAGCTCCCAAGAAGATAGTTCCGTAAGCTTCCATTTCTGCCCGCTTGGAACAATGAACTTGATACTTGACTTGCGAACTGCCGGTATCCACGCCTGCTACTGAAAGTATACGCGCCTCACCGGGCAAGTCAACCAGCGTCGGAAAGGCCTACCCAACAATCGGCGAGTACCATAGCGGGCATGAGAATGATCCGGCGGTGGCGCAAGGCGCGGGGGCGTTATCGGACGGGTTCAAGCAGGTCGGGATGTATTTCCATGGACGCTCCCTGGCCGAGAAGACTTATCTGAAGGACAAGTCTTGTCGATTTACTGCGCCTCACGACTACACCTTCAAGCCCCTGAAACGCTCCTTCGGTAATTCTGCACACCTGCCCCACGGCGGCGAACGGATACGGATCAAGCTCGGCCTTGCCCGCCATAGCCTGCGCGACAGCCGAAAGCTCCGCAATCAACGTTGGTTGGTCCGGCACTTCGATCATCCGGCAGATGCGGTTGGTCATCATCGCAACCTGGCGGTCCTGGTCGCTGCCGCACACAAAAACGTAGGAAGGGAACAGGGGCATGAGAACACGACGCCTCCGACGCCCGGAAATCCTTATGCGTTCAATCATTGGAAGAACGTAGCTGATGTTGTGAGATATTAGCTCCCGCGCCAGAGCCTTTTCGAATCGCGCACGGGTGTGAGCGACCCACCAACGCCCGATCAGTTGAGAAACCGATCGTCCGGGCGGGTTGACAACAGGCGGATTCTCACTTGGTTTCAGCATCATCGTGCTCGATCGCCAATCGCCTTCGCGTCGGCTTGGGAGTTGCGGGGCAAGACGGTCATCTCGCATCTCGGTGTGGGGCATCCCTCATGGCCGAACGTAGTCACTTCCTTGCCGTTGTCAACTCGCAGGTCGAAGTAGAGAATGCGGCGTTTGAGGTTATCCCAGGCGGGCAGTGCGTGAGAGACAACAACGCTCTGGCCCGGGCCGATATCCTCCCTCGGCAGGGATGTTGTCGGCCCTGTTCGATAAGACCAGTGACCGCCGACTGTTCTGGCATGCTCGGTTGTCGTTACGACTTCGAATTTCAGCCGCTCGTCCGATGCCGGAATTGCCCTGCCGGAACGATTGGTGATCGTTACCGGTATTTTGACGGATTCGCCGAGCCTGGCCGAAACTTTTCCCGGCGCCGTCATGTCGATCCGGAAATAGCACGGATAGTATTCGTTGACCGCCCAATGCCTGAACTGCTTCCAGCCAGCTGTCTCGATGCCCTTGCCGGCACAATATCTTTCGTACTCGACGAGCATTTCCATGAGGCCCCGGTTCATCGAACCGCCATAGAGATATTTCAAAGACAATTGGTCGCGTGCGGAAGCGTAATCTTTTGAGCCAATCGCCATCATCGCCAGCACGCTGGCGACGCCCGTGCGTTCGATTCCGTCGCGGCAGTGCAACAGAATGGGGCGCTCAGCCGTCTCGAGCACCTCGATGAGTCGCTTGAGCTTGAATATTTCAACCATGCGGGCGGATGTGAGGGATATGTCGATCATCTTGACGCCCGCCGCGTCGAGGGCCTTCTTCTCGTCTTCGTAAAAGGGCTTCGTGCTTACCCCGCGAAGGTTTACGACGGTTTTGAGATCGTATCGCCCGATCCAACCGGTCAGGTCCGCCGGACTTGGCTGGGCCGACCGATATACCTGGCCGGGGATAATCTCGTGAAGGTTGACCCGCCCGTAACGTGTGTAAAGTGCCCACGTTGCTCCCGCCACGGCTATCACAAGGACAACGACAGCAGTCCTGGCCAGGAGGTGCTTGGGCAGAAACCTCGATTTCAGCGGCATGGCGTTCACGCGGATAGAATAGTCCCTGTCGGTGCTCGTTGGAAGAGCGTGTTGTGTCCTGACCGCTCAGCTATCCTAGTCCAGCGTGAATCCGACAAGTCCCTTTTCGCAACAGGCGGGTGGTTTCATATTGCACGGGTGGTCATATAAGAGCCGCCCATTCTCTGTGACACTCTCGGCCCACCACCGTTCTGCAGTCTGATGGTCGGCTGCGGTACTTAAGTAGGCCCCAGCGCTGTTCGAGACCCCTCGTAGAGGCGGCATGAAATATATCTAAAGGCCGGGGCTGCACAGGGCGAGTTCTAAATGAGAACGGGCAAATGATTGCTCCGCTGAAAAAACACAGCCGTTTTCCAGCTTATGCAGCCGCAGCGGTGGCTATCGCTCTGCTGGCGGCGCCGTCGGCTGGTTCCACGGAAGAAGCATTTCCACGTCAAAACACGCGAACGATAGTTATCGGTACGGAATCGGCCTATCCTCCCTACTCGTTCCCGGACGACAACGACAAGCTTGCGGACTACAACATCGAGATTACCAAGACCTTGGCGCGGGTCACCGGCCTGAACGTCAGGATCAAGATGGCCCCTTGGGGCGACCCTGATGTACCCCGAAGCTAGTTCCGGGGTACCCCGATGCACACCGGGGTACATCGGGATTTAAGCCGGGCGAATCAACGCCGTCTGCGGGATGTGCTATTCGCCGCGGCGCGACAAGGTGGTCGAGTTCCATCCGGCGCTGCCCGTTGAATGATATCTGTTCTGAGGAATTGGAATTATGCCTGTGAGAGAAGAAATCCGGATACGGAAGTCTGGGTCTGTCGTGTTGATTGCGATTCTTTTGAGTACTTGCACACAGGTATCTGCTGAGCGGCAGATCCCAAACAAGGGAGAAGACTTGTTTGAAATGCCTATCGAGGAGTTGATGAATGTCGAGGTTACCACAGTATCGAAGCAAGACGATACTCTGTTCAAGACGCCTGCCGCGGTTACGGTGCTCACCTCTGAAGACATTCGCCGCTCGGGACATCAGTCGATACCCGAAGTCCTGCGAATGGTGCCCGGAATCCATGTTGCCAAAATTGATTCGAATAAATGGGCTATAACATCACGTGGCTTCAACCATATGTATGCCGGCAAATTACTGGTGCTTATAGATGGCCGGTCAGTCTATACCCCTTTGTTCTCCGGTGTGTACTGGGACGTCCAGGATGTGATGCTTGAAGATGTTGAGCGGATAGAAGTAATCAAAGGTCCCGGCGGGACGCTATGGGGTGCAAACGCGGTCAACGGCATCATCAACATTATCACCAAGAACGCCGGGGATACACAGGGAACGCTTGTCACCGGCGGGATGGGGACTGAAGAGAGAGCCTTTTCGAGCCTGCGACATGGCGGCAAGCTTGGCGAAAACGCCTGTTACAGGGCATATGTCAAATATTTCGACCGCGACGAAGCTGTTTATGCCAATGGATCTCATGCTAACGACAGATCTGATGCGTTAAGGGGGGGCTTTCGTATCGATTGGGATAAAGGGCAGGACCATGTAACCCTGCAGGGGGATCTTTACGATGGTCATTCAGCTCAAAGAATACGACTGACCTCGCCCGGACTGAACTTTCAGAGAGATGATAATCCCGATGTCAGCGGATGGAACGTCTTGACTCGATGGACCCGAAGGTATTCAGACAGCTCGGATATGTCGCTTCAATTCTACTATGACCGAACAGAGCGGTACGCAATCAATCTCGGCGAGTCACGAGATACTTTTGACGTTGATTTTCAGCATCGCTTCCAGTTGCTGGATGGCCACAACTTGATCTGGGCTCTCGGCTATCGTCATACCGGCGACAACATCGACAATACTTATACGGTTGCCTTCAGTCCGTCGAGCCGTGACGACACCTTGTTTACGGGCTTTGTGCAGGATGAGATCGCCATTGTTGATGATTTGCTCAAACTTATTGTCGGAACAAAGGTTGAGAAGAACGATTACACCGATTATGAATTCCAGCCAAGCGCACGGTTACTGTGGACGCCTGATGAGCGAAACACGTTCTGGACGGCTTTCACACGTGCGGTCTCAACGCCTTCTCGTTGCTACACAGACATGACAATGAAGTTCAATGAGATTCCGGTCGCAATGCAGTTCACGGGCAACCCCGGCCTTAAATCACAGGAAGTCAAATCTTACGAATTGGGATATCGTGTGACACCAAAGGAGAATGTCTTCCTTGATTGTTCGTTGTTCTACAACGAGTACGACCGTCTTTTTGCGCAGGAAAACAATCCGACCGCCCTGGATCAGATTTATGATAATACACTCTACGGCGAAACATATGGCGCGGAAACTGCCGCACATTGGCGGGTGAGTCAAGACTGGAGGTTGGCGGGCGGTTGCAGCTTCCTGAAGATGCAAATGCACACAGAGCCTTCAAGTTCAAATAC
>JAGHBX010000564.1 GCA_021160785.1 Planctomycetota bacterium
CGGCAAAAGCAACGGCAGCGCACAGCATGGCCCGCCCGATCCGCACGCCCCTGGCGAGCAGAACGACCAGAACCCCCAACGACAGTCCCATAGCGATCAGCACATACATGGCTTATACCCTTAGGGTAAGAAATTTCCGCGAGAGAAATCGTAATATAACGATTGCTGTTGAGAAATGATTCTTAATGGCTCACAGGCCGCTGTCAACCGGTCCGGTCGAATTGGCGGACGATTCAGGATTCATCAACCTGTTTCAGTGTGGGGTCTTGTTTTTCGTACTCGCTGACAATGTTAATGATTCGACGCAGTTTCTCACGCCCCTCGCCGCTCATCTCGAGACCCAGGAATTCAACACCAACATAAAGTTGATTTTCCTCCGCTTTTTCGGCCAGGTGTTTGACCTGGGCTTCCAGCAGAATTGGTTTCTGGTGCGACATAGGCGTAAACTGGAGCCCCACAAGCTGTCCAACGCGGAAATTCGGGCCCTGCTCGACATCGACGGCAATCTGCAACCCTCCCGCCGACAAATCCACTATGCGGCCCTGCCAGTAATTCTCGGGAGGGGCTTCTTCCGTGTCGTCCATATACCCGCGGTGCCAGAAAAGGGCCTTTACGTTGAGATTGGCTGGGACATTGGCGCGCGAATAAGCCCGCCGTTGCATACACTCGATCTTACCGGGCAGTTCCAGGACTATCTTGCCACCACAAGACTCATTGACGGACGATTCGAAGCCTACAACGACGGCTTCAAAGATATATTTCTTGAACTCGTGCCGGACAGAGATACCGACCGGTTGGTTTATTGCCAGGTCCAGCGGAATCAATTTTTCCTGCCGTTTGGCCTCGACGTGGATCGTATACGGCGTCAGTGTCTTGAAAACTACCTCGCATATGTGCCATTTCCCCCTGGCTAAATGGCTCATTACGCCTTCTTCGCCGCCATCGATGACACACTGGAGTATATGCGTAACATCTGCATTAGTAAGGATTTGCAGCTCGTTCATCGTATCGGATGCCTCATTGCTTCGAGTCGGTTGAAAGGGGCCTCTATCGTTTAGGGGAATCGCCCGGCAACATTCTATCATTGGATTAAATCGACTGAAAAGGCGACAGGCTTGAGACTAAGCCAAAAGATTTGTGTTCCTTATCGGACAGAGTGAATAATGATCCGGGCTCTTTTGCCGATTCTGCTGATCGGGCATTGCAAAACGCCTCGCCCAGCCTTATGATTGCCGGGTTATGAAGATTAATGCAGAGATAACCAGGAAATATTCGCTTGGAGAGGTTGCTCTTCTTGTCATGTTTGCTTTTGGACTGCTGATTGCGGGTCTGATCGTTGTCCGCCGAAGCCGCATCGAGATGTCCGAGCCTGTGGAACTGCCCTACAGCGGCCTTTCGCTGTCGGTTCCGGCGGGTCCCGGCTGGGAAAGGGAAGGATCTGCAGGTTGGTCGTACGCAACATCCAATGAATTCAATCTCAGTAGACGCCTGCTCGTCGGCAACAAGATTGCCGCCATCGTCCATTGCCGCTATCTCCTGGCGTCGCCTGAAACTGATCCCGAGCAGGTGCTGACAGACAGACTGGCCGCGGCGACTCTGCAGGAGACCCGTTCAGGCCGGATCGTCAATGATGTCACCGTCCATTGGGTACAGATCGTCGACACGTTTCTTGGTGTTGTGGCCCTTGACCACGGCAGGATGCTGGAGATCATGGTCAGGGCACAGGCGGATCGTCCCATGGCGGACAAAGTCTTTCGGCTGATCGCCGAAAGCGTTGTGTTCGAGTCCGACGAGTTCATATCCCGAGGCGCCGACTTCATCCGGCGGTTCAGGAGCCGGGGGCTGGGCGATATCATCCAACGTCAAAACGCCGCTGACAGCGAGAGTATATACGTCATCAACGATGCGATGGATAAGCCTGCGGGATTTCAAATCGAGACTTTCCAAAAGAGTGCGGAAGGCAGCGACTGGAGCAGTGTGGCCGTTGAAAGAATGCGCTCGACGGTCGGCCCACGAGATCAGATCAGGAGAAGTCATTTCGAATGTGCAGACGACCTCGACCGATTCGTATGGCGAACGAATCGGATGAGCCTGCAGGCGGCGCGCCCAATAGCGACCGAGATCGAATTAGCCGACGACGGCGCCATGCATATCCGCGGCGCAACGTCCTTAAAGGAGTTGACCTGGCGACCCGGAGACGGCGCCGTTGCCGAAATACTCATCGACCGAATCGCGCGTGCGTTTCTGGATGCGTACGCCAACGATGCTCTCATCGATGTGATATTTGCCGACGGAGCGATCATACCGGCCGTGATTTCCACCGTCAATGTTTCCGGGGACACACAGAACAAATGGGTCGCCGCATATTCGGTCCGCGTCCGGTTTCTTCACGGTCGGGACACATACGTTCAAAGTTACTTTGACTTCAAAAAGAACCTCGTGGGCAAGGTAGAAAAAAGCCAGGGTGTACTTTACTGGCACAGGTCCGACAGAAAGACGTTGGCTGAGACCTTTGGTAATCTCGAAAGGTATCCTGGTCCGCCGTCTGTCGGTCGATAGGAGTATTGGAATTAACGTACAAGCAAGGAGATTTTGATGAGCGAGCAGATTTATGATTGCATAATCGTCGGCGCAGGCCCGGCCGGTTTGGGCGCCGCACTCTATTCGGCAAGAGACCGGTTCAAGACGCTGATTCTGGAAAAATTCTATCCCGGCGGGCAAATCGCCACCACCGACCGGATCGAAAACTACCCGGCCTTTGACAATATATCGGGCCCGGACCTTATAGAGAAAATGACTAATCAGGTTACCGCTTTCGGCGCCGAGATAAAGGGCGGCGCGGAGGTGACTTCCCTAAGGAAACTGGACGATGGAAATATCAAGATAATGTGCGATGAAGATTCGTATACTGCAAGGGTAGTGATTCTGGCGTCAGGAAGCTCGTATCGTAAATTAGGCGCACCCGGCGAGGAGGAGTTTCGAAACGCAGGCGCCGGCGTGAGCTATTGCGGGACCTGCGATGCGCCGTTTTTCAAGGGCAGGAAAGTCGTCGCCGTGGGAGGCGGTAATACCGCGATTGAGGAAACCCTGCATTTGGCGAAGTTTGCCGCCGAGGTTACGATGGTCCATCGCAGGCAGGAATTTCGCGCGGCAAGGATCCTGACCGAAGAACTGACGGCCAAAGTCAACGAACCCGATTCGAATCTCAAGTTGAAACTCGATTCGGTGGTTACGGCGATTGAAGGCGAAGGAAAGGTCCAGTCGGTAAAGATAAAGAATGTCAAGACCGACGCGGTAGCCGACTTTGCCTGCGACGGGGTGTTTATCTTCATCGGCATGGAGCCCAACACCGGCTTTTTGAAGGATTTTGTGGAACTGTCCGAGCACGGCTTCATCAAATGCGACTGCGCTTACCTGCGCACGGCGGTGCCGGGCGTCTTCGTCGCCGGCGACTGCCGGGTGGGCGCGGCGATGCAGCTTGTTACCGCCGTCGCCGACGGAGTAAATGCCGCCATGTGGATGAAGCAGTACTTCCGCGACCCCACCTGGTGGAACGAAGCAGTATCAGACATACTCCAGCCCGGCGGCTGGTAATCGTTGCAGCCGGTGGTGGGTGGTGCTAAACTACGTCTTTTGCGGAAATCCGAAATAAGCCGGAAATCCGGTAGAGTGGGGTTTTTTGACCGACAGGGAGAGCAGCTATGCGAACACGACGATTGGGAAAGACCGATCTTGAGCTTACGACGATCGGTATGGGTACGTGGGCGATCGGCGGGCCTTGGGAGTTTGGCTGGGGGCCGCAGGACGACGAAGATTCTGTGGCGGCGATAAGGACCGCGATTGAAAGCGGCGTCAACTGGATAGATACCGCGCCCGCCTACGGTTGCGGGCATGCCGAGGAGGTTGTCGGCATGGTCCTGAAGGAACTGCCCGACAGGCCGATCATTGCCACCAAGTGCGGCCTGCTGTGGAACGAAAAACGCGAGAAGGTGACGTGCCTGAAGAAAGAAAGCGTCCTTGCCGAGTGCGACGCCAGCCTCAGGAGGCTCGGTGTTGACGTCATCGACTTGTATCAGATGCACTGGCCGGACCCCGACGAGCAGCTTGAAGAGGGCTGGGAGGCGATGGTCAGGCTCAAAGAGCAGGGCAAGGTCCGCTACATCGGCCTGTCCAACTGCAGCCTCCGTCAGATCAAACGCGCAGAAGCGATCACCCCGCCCGCTTCGCTCCAGCCTCCCTACAGCATGATCCGCCGCGATGCCGAAGTTGTACTCTTAGGCTATTGCAGGAAGAACAATATGGGCGTTGTCGCGTACAGCCCGATGCAGAAGGGGCTGCTGACCGGGAAATACACGGCAGAAAAGGTTGCTACGCTGGCCCCGGACGACCATCGACATCGCGACCCGAACTTCCATGGCGAGCGACTCGAAGCAAACCTGAGACTCGTAGAAGGAATAACGGCAATCGCGCGGAAGTACGACAGGACGCCTGGACAGTTGGCAATTGCATGGGTGCTTAGAAGGGACGAAGTAACCGCCGCCATCGTGGGCGCTCGAAGCCGAAAGCAGATCGAAGAAACCGTCCAGGCCGGCGACTGGCGGTTAAGCGCCGGCGACATTGCCGAAATCGATAAACTAATCGAACAACACCAAGCACAGATCAAGGGTCTATAGAGGGACACTGCAATGGCAAAGGACATGACTGTTTATTCGAGTCCACTGGTCGAGCGAAACGCCTCCAGGGAGATGGCGCAGCTTTTTTCGCCGCAGAAGAAGTTTTCCACCTGGCGGCGATTGTGGCTGGAGCTTGCAAAAGCGCAGAAAAAACTGGGCCTGGATATCAAGCAGACGCAGATTAACGAGATGGCCCGGCGCCTTGACGATATCGACTTCAAGAAAGCGGCGAAGTTTGAAAAGAAGTTTCGCCATGACGTGATGGCGCATGTCTACACGTTCGGGCAGGTTGCGCCGAAGGCGGCGCCTGTTATTCATCTGGGCGCGACAAGCTGTTACGTGGGCGACAACGCCGACCTGATCATCCTTCGCGAAGGTCTCGAAATCATCGCGGGCAAGGTCGCCTGCATCATCGATCTGCTGGCGGGATTTGCAAAGAAATATCGCTCCGTACCGACATTGGGCTTTACGCATTATCAGCCCGCGCAACTGACCACCGTCGGCAAACGCGCAACGC
This sequence comes from Planctomycetota bacterium, assembly GCA_021160785.1. GTDB lineage: Bacteria > Planctomycetota > Phycisphaerae > Sedimentisphaerales > Anaerohalosphaeraceae > B28-G16. The sequence continues at coordinate 5,191 of JAGHBX010000564.1, forward strand.
TTTGGGCGTATGAATTCGTCATGGACCTTGCCGAGATCGAACACCGAATCGAGACCCTGCCGTTTCGGGGTGTTAAAGGCACAACGGGTACGCAGGCGTCGTTTCTGGCGCTGTTCGGCGGCAATGAGAACAAGGTCAAACGTCTTGACGAGATGGTTACCAAGGCGTTCGGTTTCAAGAAGCGATGCGCGGTTACCGGCCAGACGTACCAGCGGAAGATCGACACGCTTGCGGTCAACGCATTAGCTTCCGTCGCCCAGTCGGCCCACAAGATGTGCAACGATATCCGTCTTTTGGCGAATCTGAAGGAAATCGAAGAACCGTTCGAGAAATCGCAGATCGGCTCGTCGGCCATGGCGTACAAGAGAAATCCGATGCGATGCGAACGCACGACGGCTCTTTCGCGATTAGTGCTGAGCCTGGCGTCCAGCCCGGCAATGACCGCGGCCGAACAGTGGCTCGAGCGCACTTTAGACGATTCGGCCAACCGCCGCGTGGTTTTGCCTGAGGCATTCCTCGCCACGGACGGCATCTGCGAGATACTGATCAACATTGCAAACAGCCTGGTCGTCTATCCAAAGGTCATCGCCGCAAGGGTAAACGCCGAACTGCCCTTCATGGCAACCGAAAACATCCTGATGGCGGCGGTGCAGGCAGGCGGCGACAGGCAGGAGCTGCACGAGCAAATCAGAGTCCACTCACACGCC
>JAGHBX010000548.1 GCA_021160785.1 Planctomycetota bacterium
ATATTGGAGACATTATGAAAGCAAGGAATCTTTTGTACAGCATAGTAATTCCACTGGCACTTTTAACATCATGCGCGGTTTTCGCGCCGGAAGACAAAAGCGCAGCGTTATTTGACGGAAAAACCTTAGACGGCTGGACGGTTATCACATGCGAAGCGGTCGTCGACAACGGCGAAATCCTGATCAAAGCGGGGAATGGATTGATACAGACGGAGAAGAAATACGGCGACTTCATTTTGGAGTTCGACTGGAAGCCTCTCCGCGACGCCAAGTGGGACAGCGGCGTCTATTTCCGCTACGATTCCGTACCGGCGAACCGGCCCTGGCCCAAACGCTACCAGGTCAACCTGCGACAAGGCCAGGAGGGCAACGTCGCCGCCCTGGAAGAAGCCCGAAGCGAGGGGCTGATGAAGATCGGCGAATGGAATCGATTCAAGCTCACCGTGCGGGGCAGCAAAGCCTCATTGGAATTCAACGGTAAACCAGCCTGGCAGGCCGATGGTCTCGCCGGACCCGAAGAGGGATTCATCGCTCTCCAGGCCGAGGTGGCCGGAGGCGGACAAAAGCGGTTCCGGAATATCTACCTGACCGAATTATAATTGTGTTTGATAATGGCGACTTCTTTTAAGAATAAAAAAATGTCAGATGCTCAAATCTTTCAAATCTTCTCACTTGCATACCTCGCTATCGGCATTGGGATTCTTATCAATCCTGACTTCTACAAAAAGCTATATGAAGGTTTCATCGAAGACGCCACCACTCTGTACCTTGGCGGATTTGCAGCCCTTGTCATCGGCTACCTGATCGTGGCATTTCACAACACGTGGCCAAAGGATTACTCGGTCATCATAACCGTCATCGGATGGATCGCCCTGATAAAGGGTGTTTTGATTCTCGTTCAGCCAAAGATTATGATCGCACTGACCAAAGCAATAGCGACAAAAGGAAATTTCCTGAAGATAGAGGCCATTGCGGTCATTATCTTAGGGCTGGCATTTTCGTTCCTCGGATTCTACCCGAAAAGCCCAATCTAAACACCAACCCGGTCTTATAGCGTGTAAGACTGCCGGCGATTGCCAATTGGCGATTGTACGCGGACAAGTAGTTCTCGTTCACTCATTTATCCTCGATAACACCTATTCGCTCCGGCCGGGACCTGCAGTTGCTTGCGGGGGCGCCCGCTCTTTGATACAATGTTTTCTACACAGCAGGTCAGCCGGCTTTTTGGACGCCCGGCGGTTTATGGACGGAGAATTATTGGGAAAGTGATTGCGATGAGACGAGAATATCCCGGTGTTTCGCTATTGATATTGGCGGTCATGTCGGTGCTTTCGCGGCAGACGGCTTTTTGTGAGCAGTTGGCGTTTCCCAGGGCTGAGGGTTTCGGCGCTTATTCAAAAGGCGGTCGCGGCGGTGATGTCTATTATGTAACGAACGTCAACGATTCAGGCGCCGGGTCTTTGCGTTATGGTATAGATTCGGCGGGCGGACCGAGGACGATTGTCTTTGCCGTTTCGGGTGTGATTCAACTCAAGTCCAATCTCGAAGTAAACAAAGACTACATTACTATCGCAGGCCAAACGGCTCCGGGCGACGGTATATGCCTTCGAGACTGCACTCTTGCTATTTCAGCCGATCACGTGATCGTGCGTTTCATGCGATCAAGACTTGGCGATGACGCCGGTAATGAATCGGATGCGATGTCAATTACCGCAGGTAAGAACATTATCATGGATCACTGTTCGGCTTCGTGGAGCGTGGATGAGTGTTTTTCCTGTTCCACGGGGAGTCGTGATAAAATTGACAATGTTACGGTGCAATGGTGTATCATTTCCGAGGCGCTGAAGAAGAGCGCACACCACAAGGGATCGCACAGCTATGGCGCGCTTATCCGCGGGTGTTACGGGGCGAAGTATTCCTATCACCACAACCTCTTTGCTCACAACTCTTCGCGTAATCCGCGCCCGGGCAACTACGATCACAATCCTTACAGCGCCGATCCCCAGGGCCTTCAGTTTGATTTTCGCAACAATGTTTTGTACAACTGGGATGGAAAACGGCCGGGCTACGATGCCGACACAGACAGCGTATGCCGTTACAATTACGTCGGTAATTACGCTAAACCGGGTGCGAATTCGACAAGTCCGGGGTGGATATACAGTGCCCAATGCAAGCATTTTCGAGCATACTACAGCGGCAATTATTTTGACGGCCGCATTCCCGCCGATCAGTGGCGCCTGGTTCTCTTCGACGGAAGTTGGACGCAGTCGGAAAAAGACGCATACAAGCGGGCGAGGCCCTTCTCGACCGGTCCGATCGTAACGGATACCGCACAAAACGCTTACGACAAGGTTATGTCGCACGCAGGCGCCTCTCTTGGGGTGCGCGACTCTGTAGATGCCCGGGTTATCGGCAATGTCCGGAACGGCACGGGCGCTATTATCAATGACGAGGACGAAGTTGGCGGTTGGCCGGTTTACAAGACTTATGACGTTCTTAGAGACTCGGACCGGGACGGCATGCCCGACACATGGGAGACGGTTAAGGATCTGGATGCGAGTGATCCGGACGACCGCAACGATGACGCGGATGACGATGGCTACACAAATCTCGAGGAGTACCTGCACTGGCTGGCGCGGCCCGTCCGCCGTTTATGAGGACGATTATGATATATTTTGAGAAATTAAATGCAGTGACATACCCAGACAAGGGGATTGGTTTGGAGAAAGCTGCGGTTTACGTTTTGTGTTTGGCGGCGGTGTTTTGCTTTTCGGGGATTGCCGAATGCAAATCGGGGGTGTTCAATGTGCTGGATTACGGGGCGAAGGGCGACGGCAAGACCAATGACGCCGCGGCAATCCAGAAGGCGATCGATAGCTGCACGAAATCGGGTGGAAGTGTGCTTTTACCGGCAGGAAGGACATACTACAGCGGGGCGATATATCTCAAAGCCAATGTTGATTTTCATGTCGAAAAAGGGGCGGTGCTGCTAGGAAGCGCCAACGAAGCCGATTACGGTGCTTATGCGGATGCGTTGATCAATGCGGTTGACGCGCCCAATATCTCCATTACGGGCGGGGGCGAGATTAATGGGAATGCGTCTGCTTTCATTAAGGAACTGCGGGACGGCGGGGATATCTTCGAGCCGAAGTGGGGCACGCATAAAGGCTGTCCGGGCAGCAAGGGCACGACGAAGCGGCGCTATATGCTCATTACATTAGTGAAATGCGATCATCTGCAGATAACCGATATTACGCTGAAAGACGCGGCTTCGTGGTTTATTCATCCGGTGGGTTGCGACGATGTTCTTATTGACGGCATATCGATCATCGGCGATTTGAGGGTTCCCAACAACGACGGGATCGATCCGGACCACTGCCGCAATGTCAGGATATCCAACTGCTACGTTCAGACGGGCGACGATGCGATCGTCTTCAAGAATACGCTTCTTTGCAAGGAATGGGCCGATCTTGGGCCGTGCGAGAATATTACCGTTACCGGGTGCGTGATAGTGTCGAGGCCGTCGGCCTTGAAGATAGACGAGGTTTCCGACGATTGCAGGAACATCGTGTTTGACAGTTGCGTGATATACGACAGCAACCGGGGGATATGCATACAGAGTCGCGACCGGGGCAATATCGAGAATATTATTTTCTCGAATATCACTATCAATACTCAACTGTTCAGCGCGTGGTGGTGGGGTAAGGCGGAGCCAATCTGTATTACGCACATGCCGCGCGAAGCAGGGACGGAGCTTGGAAGAGTGAGGAATATTACATTCAGCAATATCATCTGCAACAGCGAAAACAGTGTTTATATCCACGGCTGGAAAGGCAATCCCGTGGAGGATATTGTTTTCGATAATGTCAAGGTAACAATCGACAAGAAGACCAAATGGCAGGGTGGCTGGTATGATCCTCGTCCGGGGAAGGTCTTTAAGGCCGATGGTCCAAAGCCCACCTCGCCGGAGGAGGAATTGAACGTGCGCAAGGGCCTGTACAGACATAAGACGGTTGGCGTCTACTGCGAAAACGCAAAGAATGTTACGCTAAGAGACGTGCAGGTCAAGTGGGGCAAAAATCGGCCGGAGCATTTTGGATCGGCCCTGGAAACACACAACGTGGAAGGTCTCGTCCTTGACAACTTCAAAGGAACCGCAGCCGACAAGACCTCACCGGACAGAATCATCGAATAGTCTTCCCCATATAATAAGAGGTTCTGAGGTTTCCGTGTATCACATGGAATTATAGCCAAGAGGACATGATTATTTCCTGGAGATAATACGCCCTTCCTCGGTTATCAGCAGTTCCATATCCTTGCCGTCGACAGAGCAGTTGATCTTGAATACCAGCGGTCCCCATTCGTATGAGTGAACCTTGTACCAGGGCTTGCATTTGACCAGGCCCCAGTTGTCCTGTCCGGTGACCTCGGCGAACTCCACGGCGTACATTCCGTACTTGCTGTCTTTTTCGTACTTTCCGAGTCCACCCAGAGGTTTGTCCCGCAGGGCCTTCCATTTCCTGGCATAGCCTAAGGTGTCGATCTGTGCGCCTTTGACCACCATCGGCTCGTCGCGGTAATACCCTTTCAGCGGCATGATAAAGCGGCTCGGATCGGTTTTGTATATTGCAGGATAGAAAGCATCGAACAGACTGTCCCTGTCTTTCTTGTCGACACTTTCATTGAATATCTCCCACATCACGATACTGGGACTGTTGCGGACCTGCCTGACATCCACCGTGAATTCCTCCACCGATTTATCCAGGGGCATCTTTGAACCATCCGGATTCTTGTTTTCGTTGGTCCAGTGCTTTCTCGACCAGCCGGTGGACACCCACATATACATAACGCCGAGCTGGTCTCCGATCTCGGCAAAACGAGGGTCGCTGTATGCACAGGAGGCCTCGTGTATTCTTATCGTATTTCCATCCATCGCCCGGATCATCAGGATTCCCTTTACAATCCACGGCTTTGGGCAGCAGCGATGCCACGTTGTGGACTTGTCAAACGGCGCCAGGAACTGCATCCACGTGGCGCCATTTAGGACTTGTTCCTTTCCATTGATGCGGAATGTGCCGCCTTCTTCGCTGATGGTGCGGATGCCGGTGGTCACGACATAATCATCCTGTGCCTTGCCGGACTTGCCGACAAGCGTGACAGCAACCTTGTACAGGTTCGGATGCTCGTAATCCCAGAGCAGCGGTTTGGGAACCAAAACGCTTTTCGAAATCGTCGTGCTCTTTGCGACATCGAGTTTGACCGCAACGCGATCTACGACTAAAGCCGTTGCCGATTCCGAGGGATACCACGGGAAGAAGCGGATGACAGCCTCTCCGTCGAATGCCGACACACCTTTATTGCTAACCTCCACCGTGACCTTTACTGTGGCCCGATCGCCGAGTTTTTCCGTGTAGACAAAAACATCATCTACATGAACCGCACTTGTCAGGTCCAGTGACATCCGTCCGGCGAACCAGCCGTAGTACAGGTCCTTCGATGTGTGGCCGTCCGCCAGGTAAAAGCCATCAGGGACGTGATCTACTTTTACAGCGATCAGGTTGGATCCTTTTTTGAGGAAGCCGGTCACATCGAGCCGGACAGGTCGGCGATTCAGCCTGGCGACGGATTTGCCGTTGATAAATATCTCGCCGCCGGGATCCAGCGCATCGACGTTCAGGAATGCCTGCTGAAATTGGGCGACATTGACAGTCCTGCGTATGTAGATGTCGCGTCCCTTGTTTCTTTCACTGCCGACGACGATCGGAAGTTTGCCGCCTGATGCCCATTTGCCATCGTCATACGATGCCGATTGCCAGGAGTCCACGGAGGGTGTTACGGCGAAGTCTTCGTCGATAAAGGTCGATATCTCGAAGGCGCCGGTGCGGATGTCTTCGGCAGGGTCGTACCCGGTTCCCCGGATATCGTCCACCACCAGGCCGGCTCCTCCGTTGATGCTGAAGCTTGAGACCTCATGTACGGCGGCGATTTTGCCTGCGTAGATAGTTCTTTTGCCGTCGACGTAGAGGCTGAACTGGTTGTATTGCAGGTCAACCTCGACTTTGAGTACGCCGGCCGTTCCGGGTTTTATTCTTCCGGCCCTTGTGTTTGCCGCCGTGACGTTGCCGCGGGCGTCGATCTCTATGGTGACTACTGAAGTCTTGGAGCCTGCCAGTGTGAACTTCGCCGTCTTGCCCGCAACGGGAATCACCTTCCACTGCAGGAAGAATCTCCAGTCCTGCGGGTCAAACGTCCTGACTATCTTGCTGTTGTCCCGCGTAATGACCAGTTGCTTATCCTCGATGGATACACCACTCGCCGACCATGTTGCAAGACGTTTCTTGTCCGCCGTTGTTTCGCCGTCGCGATACGCCAGATGCTTCCAGCCGCTGTTTAGGACCAGTCGCTTGCGTATTTCAGGAAGCGGCTGAGGTTTGATCTTTTTCAGTGCCGTCGCGACCTCGGCGTCGGTAACCACCTTCTTATCGAGATTCGGATCCTTGAAGAAGCGGCACGCCTGTTTTGCGTACTCACCGAGGAATTCGACCCGCTGGTCCGTATCAAAGACAGATGTGCTGCCTATGAAATCGCTATTGCCGTCAGCCAACTTGTTGTTGCTGAAGTATTTCAATTCAAATGTACGTCCCAGGACCTTGCCTTTTTCAGAGACAACAAACGTTACTCCGTAATTGCCCTGGCTTTTTATCTTTGGTCTGAATGATTCGAGCTCCACTATTGGCCGTCCGGATGGGATATTTACGCCGGTGAATTTTTTAGTCGAGGCAACCTTGCCTTGTTCATCGATGCACCGGATCGTCAGGTCAACGACCCTCTCGTCGCCGACGGCGACAATCACGGGCGTGATCTTGTCGCCGGGACCATAGGCCACATCGACGCCCTTGCTGGCCGCATAGTATTTCCCCAGCGTGCTTTTGTAAGTGTAGTAGGCCAGCTTCATGTGATCGTCGAAATCGATCAACGGTTTCATATACGTGCCGCTGTTGCCGCCGCCTCGCAGTGTACACCAGACCATCGAGTCTATGTCGTGTTGTCTTGCCTGTTTCGCCGTGTTATAGCCCGACAGCGCCTGCCAGGCCTGACTTTCGCGCCACTCGGCGGCGGTAAGCTTGCGCCCGACACTGCCTTCTTCATAACTGTACTTGCTGCCGTACTCGGGTGAAATCCGGCCTCTGACGTTTTTGATTTCCGGAGTGATCCCCAGTTGGCGCACGAGCGCCTGCTTGACGACTTCGGTCATTTCGGTGTACACCGGATTATCCTTGGCTGTCGCGCTACCGCTAAGTGCCGGCAGCAGTATTCCTATTGTGCAAATAATAATAAAGACATTAGTTGTGCGATTCAGCATATCGATCCCTTCTAAGCGGCCTCAATGTCACCGGTCCCAACAGGCCGGACGGCTGCAAAGGCCATTTGTCGGCCTCGAACTTTTTGTAGTTCTGGTCAACGATGTTGATCTCGTTCATAATCTTCCAATCGACACCTCTCAGGTCAAGGTCGCGTATCCTGTTTGCCGCAAGATTTGTAACCTCGATCTCTATCGTATTGACGCCCTTCTTCAAATATCGACCGACACGCGCACGCATTGGCAGAGCAAACAACTCGGCCGCCTTGGCGCCGTTGATCTTCACCCTGGCCGACTCACGAACATCCCCCAGGTCAAGCAGATAATCGTCGACCATATTCGCCAGGTCGAATCTCAACCTGTATCTCGCCGTTCCGGCAAAGGCCTTCGCCCGCTCATCCGGCGCATCGGTCCACGAAGACAACGAATCACTGCTGTAGCCGGCCGGCAAAGCGGGAGCACCGTTGACAAACTCAATCTCCCACTTACCTTCCAACTCAAACGCCGCACCCGCCGATGTCATCGGAACATAAGGCCTGCCTCTAAATATTGACGTGCTTGCCCGTATGATAAACGTCTCGCCGGGCTGAATATCGAGATATAGCTTCCCTTTCTTTTGTGTCGGCAGTATAACCGAATGGCCGCCCATCGGGTCATAACAAACCGCCGAAACAAACGGTACCGAAAGACCAATCCAGTCGGTAACCGCCTGGCCCGTATGGTTGGCGATAAAATACCAGTACTCCGACCCCACCCTGCGTCGAATATAGCGAAGACCGCGATCAGCCAACGTCTCACGTTTAATGCCAACACGCTCAAGACCGCTTACAGCATCCTTTGCGATCACAACTTTCGTAAGACGCGACTTTTCTCTCGCAAATTCGACGCGACGTTTGGCCAGATTCCCATAACCGGGAACATCGGAGGGCAGCTCCTCTTCAAAAATAATCGGCGCCCCCCGCTCCGCAAGATCAGCCAATCGTTTCATCGTCCCGGCAGGCATGAAAGTGCACCTGGGGACAAGAATGACTTTGTACGTCCCTCCCGGCGCACGGAGCCGGCCGTCTTGATAACGAATCGAATCCAGCATTTTGTCGGATACGAAATCATAGGCATAACCTTTACCGTCAAGAAGATTGGCGACTTCACCCACACGCTGCTTGTCAATCCAGCTATTGTTGTGAACAGCAAGGTTTTTCAGGAGACCCTCGCTGTCCATCCATAGATCATGTATAGGCCAATATACCAGCACGTCGTTAGCGGGCTCACCCGCCTGCAGCACCGACTGACACCGCGCAATGTAATCGTTCAACAGCGGCATGTCATGCCATATCGAATTACGCCAGTCCGCCTTGGTCGATGCGTAGAAGAACCAGCCCGGCCACGGCGCATCTTTCGCCGAATAGCACGAGCCGTGATAAATGACATGATTAATCCCCGCCAGAAAAAACAAATCCATCTCCAGCTTGATCTGCCCCAAAGTTCCATGCCAGTGCTCCCGCATCCATGTGCAGCTTTCCGATGATACCAGTTGCTTGCCCGGTTCATGCGCTACATGTGCAGCCGACGACGCCATCCTGCATATCCGAGGATCGGAATCCCCCTTGCGAGTAAACTGCTCATCATGTCGAAATCCCGGTATCGGAAACTCCGGCGATCCGAACATCTCCGTCTCGGGAATATCCGCCGCCGCATAAACATCCAGAAGATTCGCAGGAGACCCATGCGCCTGGTCCCTCGTCAGCATCCCCTTCGACCGCGACCAGTTCGCCCACGTCTCAATGAACTCCCGATGCAACTGCGCCGCTGTCAGCCGGTAGTCATACTTAATACGAGCGGCCTTGTCCTTGTCCTCGTCGCCGCCGAAGACAACCTTCAAGTAGTCGTTTAGATCGTAACCGCGACGCTTCCTGAATTCATCCGGCATCTCCGCACACCAGTTGCCCGAATACTCGAACGAGTCATGATACTGTGCCCGCGGCAAAAGCTCAGAATCCCTCAGAGCCTTATCAAAGCGATCTGTATAAGCCGTGATTGCACCCTGTGAAAACGGATTAAGCATATGACCCACACCACCCGGCGCCGCACGCTTGACCATCCGGCTCGCAGAAAAAACAAGCTCCCCCGTCTCTTTATCGAGCCCGGCCCTGGTATCCCAATGATCCTTCGCCAGATCCGGCCCGCCAAAACACCAGCCCGTCCCCGTCGTCATATCCACCTGCATCCCTAACGACTCAGCCTTCTTCAAAATATATTGCAGCTTCTCGACCCACTCTTTCGAGAGAAATGTAATGTAACGATCTTCGTATCCTTTAGCGCCATAGATAGGAACAATGTGCACCGTGCCGATACCACCTGCCTTGAGATTCTCGAGGTTCCAATCGATACTCTCTTCATCCCACGCACTTGCCGGAGACCACCAATAAGTCCCCGGCCTGTGCTGAACCTCAATCTCAAAAGGCCAGACTCCGGATGCGGCATTCGTCCGGCCTGCAAAACCCAGGCAACAGATCACCGCAACGACAACAATCGCTGCACACAAACAGTGTTTATAGACACCCATCATCAACTCCTTTCATAACCATTGGCAGCTATTTTCATAACACATTCAAGGTTGTAAGTCAAGCCCAGGCCCGCGTTTGCCCCGACAATCGCCACAGGATTCCAATAAAGGGACCTGGTCCCTTTATTAGTAGAATTTATTAGTCTTGTTTGCGGCTTGTGGCTGGAGGCTTGTCGGGGAGGACTTTTGCCTTGAGATTTGCGAGTTGCAGGGACGGCAAGAAGCCGTGCAATCGGTGTAATCGGTGGTTGCTTTTATTCGTGGCGGAGTGCTACTATCGGGTCAACGTTTGCGGCTCTTACTGCGGGGTAAAGGCCGAAGATGATGCCGATTGTGATGCTGATTCCGACGGACAGGACGATGCTTTTTAGGGTAACAATCGTGAGCATTCCGGCGAAATATGTGATCATCCACGGAATGAACATGCCCAATCCTATGCCCATCAGGCCTCCGACGGTTGAGAGGACTATGGTCTCTATGAGGAACTGACTGATGATCTGCCTTCTCTTGGCGCCGATGGCGCGGCGGACGCCTATTTCGCGGGTGCGCTCGGTGACCGAGGCCAACATGATATTCATAATGCCTATCCCGCCGACAAGCAGGCTGATTGCCGCGATCGAGCCCAAGACAATGTTGAAGGTTCGCTTGGTGGCTTCGGCCTGTCGCAAAAGCGCCAACGGCACGCTGACGCGGTAGTCCTCCTTCTTGTGAGACCGCCGCAACATCTCCTGAATGCCTTTGGCGACGGACTCGACATCGTCGATCGAACCCACCTCGACGATCAACTGGTGCAGCTCGACCAACTCGCGCATGTCCCCGCCGGCGGTGCGCATCGTGGAAATATCGCCGTATCGCTTCTGCGCGACGTTCAAGGGAATATAAGCGTCGACCTGCTCATCGGGCATCTGGATATCGCCGGCCATACCGCCCTCGCTCTTGACAATCCCGATTATCTCGTAGTAGCTGCCCCCGATACGCAACTGCTGGCCAATGGTATTCTCGGCGGCCAACAGTTTGCGAGCGCCAAACTCGGTCAGCACCACAACACCAGCGGAATTGTCCATGTCGGCTCTTGTGAGGACTCTTCCTGCGATTATGTCCCTGCGGAGGATCTGGAACCATGCCGGCAGTGTTCCGACTACTCTGAGTTCGAGCGGTCTTTCTCCGAGGCGTGCCTGTTTTCGGACGAGCTTAACGGGTACGGTCTGTTTTATTTTGGTGAATGTCTCCTCGATTCGTAATTGGTCGTTGTAGGTCAGGCCGTAGATGCTCAGGTGCGAATGTACGGTGGTGGAGGAGGCATCCTCTACCGATTTCATGGAATTGATAATGATGTTGTTTGAGCCGATTTTTTTTATCTGGTCCATTGCTTCCTTGCTGGCGCCCTCACCGACAGAGAGCATTGCGACGACCGAGCCAACTCCGAATACGACGCCTAACATGGTGAGGAATGTGCGCAGCTTGTGGAGGAGGAGGTTTTCAATGCCCAACAGGACGTTTCTGACTATTTTACTGCGGTGCATCAGTTCTTTTCCTCGATACTTTCTATCAGGCCGTCGCGCATTCGCAGCCATCGATTGGCGTGTTCGGCGACGTTTGTCTCGTGGGTAACCATGATGATTGTTTTGCCCTGGTGGTGGAGTTGGGTGAGTATTTCAAGTATCTGTTCGCCGGTTGCGGTGTCGAGATTTCCGGTTGGTTCGTCGGCGAGAAGTATCTTCGGATCGTTTGCCAGCGCCCTTGCGATAGCAACCCTCTGCATCTGTCCGCCTGACAGTTCGGTGGGTCGATGTTAGAGCCTGCCCTTGAGACCGACGAGGTTTGCCAGTTCGACGGCGCGGGCGGCGCTTCTTTCAGCCTCCCATCCGAGGTAGTAGAGGGGCAGTTCGATATTCTTCTGGACGGTGAGCTGGGGGATGAGGTTGAAGCTCTGGAA
>JAGHBX010000088.1 GCA_021160785.1 Planctomycetota bacterium
ACATTCAATCGATGTAGAATTGTATATAGATTTGGGCAAAGATAAAGAAAAAGAAAACTTGGCGTTTTTTGAGAAGCTTGAGAAGCAAAAGCCCAGGATAGAAAAGGTTTTTGGCGGAAAACTTGAATGGCAAAGACTTGAAGGCAAGCGAAGTTGCCGCATCAAAAAGGAGTTGAAGGTTGGTGGCTATAGAGATGACGAACTGAAATGGATTAGAATCCATGAAGCTGCTGTTGACGCAATGATAAAGCTTAATAAAGCGTTGAATCCTCATATTCAAGTGAAGTGAGATAATTAAAGGTACGGAGATAATTAAAGGCACGCGGTACCGTTTCGGGGGCACTATTTTTGGTTTTGGTTATGCCGGAGATGGATAATGGAGGTTCTGTCCAAAAAAGCTATGGCCCAAATGCAATCTTGATGTTATACTGTTGCTTAGGAATTTGTGCCAAAAAGGGGGCCTGACCTTAATTATTCTTGTGATTGAGTAAAAGAGAGGAAGTGGCTTATGAAAAGTATTTATTTATTCCTGTTTTTATTTATTTCATCTGTAGCAATGGCTCAGGATCCTGTCATGAAATGGGATTTTGAAACCATAAAGAACGCCGAGTCGATTGAATTATCAACGAATATAGCAGACACCATTGAAGGTAATTTCGAAGAAGCAACCGGTATTGCCGGCAAAGGTCTGCGACTTGACGGCTTTACAACTCGGGTCATCCGTAAACAAAAAGATATAATAATACCAGGCACTGAATTCACAATAGAGGCATGGGTTTCTTTGGGCGAATATCCATTGAACTGGTGTCCGGTGATCACGACCGAATCCGATGAAGTCAAGGGATATCGTCTCTTGATCGGGCCGTACGGTCAGGTGTCCTTTGAGACCGCTATTAGCGAACAGTGGGTAGCCTGCACCAGCGCCGACGAGACCATGCCGCTGAGAAAGTGGATGCATCTCGCAGCGGTGTATACAGCAGGCAAGGCAATGACATTATATGTCAATGGCAAAGCTATACGCACAGTGCCCATCACCAGCACACTAACCTGGTCGAAAAAGGCGAATTGCGTAATTGGTATGATCGCTGCTCCTGCCAGGCCCAGCGATACCATCAGGACCTGGGGCACCATGAAGGATTACTTTGGCCTGGATGGGATCATCGATGAGATCATGGTTTTTGACAAGGCCATGACAGCAGATCAGGTCAAGCGTGAGTTTGAGAAGTACCCTGTCAGCGACCCTGATATTGCGCCGCGAAAGCTGCCCACCATTGAAAAACATCCGGACAGTTTTGGCGCCTTTTACACCAAATTGAAATACTACCCTGGCTGGGACAATCTCTGGCGGGTGGACGAGGATCCTGACATTGTGGCCTGCTTTGACAACAGTCCTGTCAAATTGATCTTCTGGCGCGGTGTCAGATACGGCCCCTGCTGGGTGTCGGAAAATGAGAACTGGATGACCGATCAGAGCCTGGAAACCTGGGGAAACGGGAAAAACGACATAGAGGGGTGTTTCGAACATATGCAGGACCGACACTGCCGGTTTTCCCATGTTCGGATGATTGAAAACAATGCGGCCCGGGCCGTGGTCCATTGGCGCTATGCTCCGGTCAGTTCACACGGCCATACATGGCTGCCAGATCCCAAAACCGGATGGGAGTGCTGGGTGGATGAGTATTACACGATTTATCCCGATGGTTCAGCCGTAAGAAAGGTGTCATGGAATAAGGATACCACCGGCAGGGCCCTTCAGTTACAGGAATCACTGCCGATTACACAGCCGGGCCAGGACAACGATGACCTCTTTGAAAACGATTACGTGCATGTGGCTGATTATGATTATAATATAAGAGCTGTTTCAGTTGACCTGCGCAAGCAGCCATCTGACTGGAAGAGAACCTATACGATTCAACAGTTTAATTTCAAGTCGAAAAACAAACCCTATATATGTTTTGAACCGGGAAACCGAATGACGGTCAGATGGATTGGCGATGGATATAACCATTTTCCTGTGAACCAGGCGCGCTGTGACGGACGATGGCGAAAAACCCTGGACCGGCCATCCCATACTTCCAGCTCACCCTGTTCCAATCCGGTCATCCATGAGAATGGAAACCGTCTTTTCTGGAATGGCCTGTACGGCATGAACAGTATGAACATGACTGAACTGGTCAGCTTTGGGCGATCATGGGCCTATCCGGCTGAATTGTCCACAGGATCTGGTTTTGTTTCCAAGGGATATGATAGAAGCCAGAGATGCTATCAGATTGAAAACCTGTCAGGCAAACCCAGCCAAATTAAGATAAATCTCAAAGGGAGCAAAGATTCACCGGTCGCCAACCCTGCTTTCTATATTAAAAACTGGAATGCAAACGGCGCCAGAATCCTTGTAAACGGAAAGGTCTATGCCAATTACAGAGCCGGAATCAACCGTGAACTGGAAGGCAATGATCTGGTTGTGTTCGTTACTATCAATGAAGTTGTCCCGGTCAATATAACCATTTCACCTGCAGATTAGATGTAAGGTCTTGGGGGCAGCACTGTTTGTCGGTGCTTAACGATGAGGTGGGATAATTAAAGTAAGGAATCGCGGTGGTTGAACAGGGCGGCAAGCGGAAAATTCGGACTGGGGCGTATCCGGAGTTGACGCTTACGGCCGTGTTGGTTGGGTATGGATTAGGGATACTTATTGCCGTTAGTATTGGGTATGCGTCGCTTATTTTGGGCTTTTCCATTGAGGGGTCGGAACTGGCCGCTATCCTTGGTTTTGGCATCCTCCGGGGGCTGCTCGGCAGGAGCAGTATTGTTGAAAACAACATTAACCAGACTATCGCATCGGCGGTAAATGGGGCGTCGTCGGGGCTTATGTTTACGGTGCCGGCGCTGTTTATTCTCGGCCAGCCGGATTTTAATGCTGTGCTTATGATCTTTGCGTCTATCGCCGGCGGGATTTTGGGTATTGCGTTTATTATACCGCTTCGCAAGCAGATGATCGATTTTGAGCGGCTTACCTACCCCGGCGGTACGGCGGTTGCGACTATTTTGAAATCGCCCGGCGCGGGGATCCACAAGGCTCTGCTGCTGCTTTTGGGAATCGCTGTGAGCGCCGTGGCTTATCTTATTACCCAATTGATCGGCATCGGCGATGTGGACGTAGGGTCCTGGCTGCATCTGCCCGAATATATGAACATCGTTTTCTTCTTGTCGCTGATGACCGTGGGCGTGGGGTTTATCGCGGGCAAAGGAGGAGTGAGCTTCATCATCGGCGGATACGCCTGCTACTGGATTCTGGCGCCGATCCTGAGCCAGATGCACTTGATCCCGCCTGTGGAGACTATTGCCCATCCGGAAGACGGCATTGCCGAACATCTTCGATTGACACTGTTTCGTCCCGTCGGGATCGGAATGCTCATCGGCGGCGCGGTTGCGGGCATCGTTTTGGCGCTTCCCTTAATCATTAGCGCCGTAAAGAGTATGCAGTCGGCCGCGAAAATGAAAACCGAGCACTCGAAAGACGAAATGTCCATCAAGCTGCTCTACGTCGGAATCGCAGGGGCTACCATTCTCCTGTTCATCACGGCTGTCGCCAGCGTAAAAGAAGTCGGCATTGCACGCGGGGCGATCATGGCGATCCTCGGCACGCTCTGGATATGGGTCGCCGGGGTTATTCTCTCGGAATGTATAGGCAGGACAAACTGGTCGCCCTTGAGCGGTATGACACTCATCGCCGTTACCATTTTGATCCTGATAACAAAAGATATGGGTGATTCGCCGGCCATTATCGCCTCCATCATGGTAGGCGCCGCCGCCTGTGTCGCCATGAGCCAGGCGACCGACCTGATGCAGGATTTGAAAACCGGCTACCTCGTCGGGGCATCTCCCAAGAAACAGCAGATCGGACAGTTCCTGGCGACGTGGCTGGGACCCATTGTCGTGGTCGCACTGATCTTCGTTCTCCATCAGGCCTACGGTTTTGCAGGCGAAGAGGGCGCAGGTCCCGATGCACTGCCTGCCCCGCAGGGAAACGCGCTTGCAAGCACAATGAACGGCATCCTGGGCGGCGACGTCCCCGCACAAAAGTATATCGCCGGTGCAGGGCTGGGCGCCCTGTTGAGCGCAAGCGGCCTGGGGGGGCTCGGCATCCTTGTCGGGCTTGGCTTCTATCTGCCGTTTAACATCGTGCTGACATACACCATCGGGACGCTGCTCAGGATCCTTGTCGACTGGCGAAAGGGCCGCCAGTTCAGCGAGGAGGTCGGCATTCCGCTGGCCGCCGGACTCATTGTCGGCGAAGCGCTCGTCGGCGTGGGATTTGCACTGTACATGGTTTTCAAGGGGATGATGCCATGAAGACAATCGGCCTGGTGTTGATTACCGTTGGCTTCTTAGCCGGAGCACTCGTCGCCGTCGTAGACGAAGAGCAGGTCAACTGGTTCTTCTTCAGCGCGAGCATCTGTGTCGGAATCGTCGGCGTCGGCATAGTCCGCTTCGGCCGCAGGAAGCAAACGCACGCCGAGGGCAAACTCACATCCAACATGCAGGAAATCACGTCCATCCTGGAGCGCATCGTCGACGGCACGACCCGGCTTAACACCGAGAAAGACTCGATCGACACTTACGATATGCGACATCGCATCGACGAAACCATCGCCGTCGAAATCCTCGCCTTTGCCGACAC
>JAGHBX010000108.1 GCA_021160785.1 Planctomycetota bacterium
ACTGTATCTTCAGCGGAAACAGGGCGACATCATATGGAGGCGGACTTTACAATGAAACCAACGCCGCAGCGACACTGATCAACTGCACACTGGCCGGTAATGCGGCTCGATATGGGGGAGGCGGTATCGACACTCATGAAGGCAGCCTGATCTTGACCGATTGCATCCTGTGGGACAACATTGATGATTCCGGGACGGGTCAGTCCGCCCAGGTATATGCACCATGGGAAATGTCGGTGGTTTTTAATTACAATTGTATCGCCGGGTGGACCGGACAACCGGGCGGGGTCGGCAATATCGCAAGCGATCCCCGTTTTGTCGATCCCGGACGATGGACCGATCCGGGCACGCCCCAGAACACATCGGACGATATATGGGTCGAAGGCGATTACCATTTGAAAACCGAAGGGTGGCGATGGGATGCTTCCGGTGGAAGGTGGACGTATGACGATGTTACAAGTCGGTGCATTGACGCGGGTAATCCCGCCGCACCCATGGAAGAAGAACTTTTGACTGTGCCGGCCGATCCGACCGGAGAATGGGGACGAAATATTCGCATCAATATGGGCGCCTATGGTGGAACTCAGGAGGCGTCCATCGGACCTGTGAACGGGGCGTTTCTGGCGGACATTACAAATGACAAGGTTGTAAACATGGCTGATCTGGCCTTCTTCGCCGCACACTGGCTCCAGACCGATTGCCGCTCTCCCATCCGGTGCGGCGGGGCCGATTTCCTCAGAAACGGTCGGGTCGGGCTCGATGACTTTGGAGCCCTTGCCAATGACTGGCTCAACCGTCCATTGCGATCCGGTCCGGTTGCACATTGGAAGTTCGACGGCAATTATCTCGAAGCTGTCGGCGACTATAACGGATTCGCCATAGGAGATCCGTTGTTTGTAACGGGGTATTTCGCCCGCGTCGGCAGCGGGGCACTGCGTTTGGACGGCTTTGACGATCGTGTTCAGATAACCGGTTACAAGGGAATTGGAGGGGGGAGTTCTCGGACGGTTTGTGCGTGGATCAAGACGACCGATACCGAAGGTGAGATTATATCATGGGGGGCTAACGCCATACCCGGCGGGCGTTGGATTTTTGTTACTGAGAGTGATGGTTTTTTACGTTTAGAGGTCGGCGGCGGAGCTATAGTCGGCAGTACGTTTGTCTGTGATGACCAGTGGCATCATGTTGCAGCCGTGCTCGAAAACGACGGCAGCCCGAATGTCAATGAGATAAAGCTGTATGTCGATGGGGCAATGGACGACCCCACCAGTGCCGGCGACCGGGAAATCAACACGGTGACTGATCCGAGTGTATCGCCCGACGTGAAGATAGGTCTGTATGGCGACGGCCAGCGATTTTTCGGGGGGTTGATCGATGAGGTGCGGATATATGATCGTCCGTTAACCGCCGAAGAAATCGCCACCCTTGTCCCGTAGCTGCAACCCTTGCAGTTGCTCTCCCCGTGCGGTTTTTGCGCATAAAAAAAGCCCCTTTCAGGGCGTAACTTGCACATATCCGGGACTCTCACCCGGGATTCCACACACCACTTCTCCAAGGGGCAGGCGGCTAATCGTCGGTTCCTGTCTTGCCTGGTGTGTGCGCTTCGGGCTTGGCCTCGGGTTTGCCTTCAGCACTCGCTTTTTCGGCGGCGGCTTCGGCAGCAGCCTTTTCGGCCTTTTCACGCTGGATCGCCTCGTAGATCTCCTTGCGATGGACCGAGATGCTCCTTGGGGCGTTGATCCCCAGTCTCACCTTGTCCCCGCGAACGTCAACAATAGTGACCTCAACGTCGTCGCCGATGATAATTGACTCATCCTTTTGTCTGCTTAAAACCAACACATTCGGCTCCTTCTCATTGCCGGCTTCTTGCGCCCACCCGTCGAGCAAACCGCCCCGACATTAGCCAACTTAACCATATTTCCTGTTTTCACACGCTTTAACCGCTGCTATGACCGAAAATCACACCGGATTTTCACTCCACAAATGGTGGCTTATAGTCTTTTCGACCATTTCTCAGGGTGCAAGCAACCGTTTTTCGCCTCTTTTTTCCGCGAAACGCGCATTATAGGACAGAAATCACAGAACTACTTGTTACTCATACGTTTACAAACCTTGATAAGAGCAAAAAAAGAAGTGAAAAACTTCCGTGCTCCCCCATTTTTGAGCGTTACTCACCGTGTTTTCGCCAGAATACGTACTTTATCGCCAGCCAGTAGCCCACCACAGACCCTATCGCCCCAAAAGCCACCATCTGCAGCGGCAAAATACCACAGACAGACCGAGCAAAATACGCATCCGGCCAGGTCTCTAACATGTGCTTGAGCACGTCGCCCTTGCCCGAAATCCACATCGAGTAATAACCTATCCCACAGGTGGCAATCGCAGGCCACACGTAGCTAACATTAAGTATCCACTTCGCGACAAATGCAGCTATCGCAAATGACACCAGCGCCGCAAACGCCACCTGCCCGCGCCCCGGCTGCCCCACCACAGTGCCCAGTTCACTATCGAACATCCGCACATCCTGGGCAAATACACCTAATGCAAACTGCGCGATAACGACCGTTGCAATCAGGGCCGTCGCCACGTTCAACACATTGCGCGTGTTGACATTGCCGATCTTGTCGTCGCCGACCGGTTTCTTAGCCCTTGCCAGCCCCTCGGCCGCCTTGACGCCGGCAAATCCCGCCCCGACAATCGCCAGCCAGAAGAACCCCTCCCACCTCATTACGCCCAACAGAGC
>JAGHBX010000039.1 GCA_021160785.1 Planctomycetota bacterium
AAGCGTGTTGTGGTGCATGTCAATAACTACAAGACGGCTGAATTGATCGACGATCCGGGCAGGGGCAAGGGGCATTTTGCGCTGCAACTGCACGGCGGTATGGATATGGAAGTTATGTTCAAGGATGTCGAGATACTCAAAGGCCAGAAGGCGGTCGTCAGGATGCCGTTTGACGGTAAGGACCTGAGCAACTGGCAGGTGCGGCCGGGCAAGGAGCTGACCGAGAGCAAGTGGACTGTCGGTGTCGCGGCGATTTCGCCGGAAAATCCGAAGATGCTTGTATGCAGGGCCGGCAGCGGTGAGATGATTAATCTTGCCGAGCACCACGGGCAGAGCTTTGATCTGTTCTGCAGGGATAAGTTCGGCGATGCGCGTATTGAGGTGGAGGTTATGGTGCCGCAGGGATCCAACTCGGGCGTCTATGTTATGGGCGAATATGAGATTCAGGTTTTGGACAGTTTCGGCAGGGAGAAGATGGGAAGCGGCGATATGGGGGCGGTTTACGGGGCATCGCCGCCGCCGCTGAACGCCAGCAGGAAGCCGGGCGAATGGCAAAAGTACGTCATCGATGTGAATGCTCCACGGTTCGATTCGGCCGGCAACAAGACGGCAAACACCGAATTGGTCAAGGTGCAGCTAAATGGTATCGTGCTTCATGAGCATCTTGTGCTGCCCGGCCCGACGCCGGGCGGCGTCAGCGGCAAAGAGGCAAGCACGGGACCCATAATGTTCCAGGGCAATCACGGGGCCGTCGCCTATCGCAATATACGCGTAACAGAGTTTGTCGACGCCGAGTAGCCGAGCGAGGAGCCGGAAGCCAGCGACACGGATTTCATTGGCTGCAAAAAGGCACAAGAGAATTTTAACCGCGGATTGGCACGGATTTTTTTTGCCACGGAGGCTACAGAGGAGCATGGCTGTGATGAAAAAAAGTTTACCATGAAGTGCATGAAGGGCACGAAGTTTTGATGTGCGGACACCTTTATTCTGGTGGTTGTTTACTAATGTCAATTGGAAAGGTCTTGCAATGAGGAAAAGAATCTACGAATTCGCGGTTGTTATTTGCCTGGTATTACTGTCGTTGGCAGCGGTGTCGACGGCGTCTTTGAAGGCCGTTGTCGGTAAGGATGTCTATCAAGCCGCTGAACCCGGGCAGGTTATCATGAAGGGGTATCTGGGTGAGCGCATGCGTGTAAACCGCGAAGGGCGGCTGAAGAAACATATTACCGAAAAACAACTGTTGGCCGGCTTTCGTAATCGTCCCGGCTCTCAGCCCTGGATCGGTGAGCACGTGGGCAAATGGTTGCACGCGGCCACACTGGCCTGGGAAAACAAGCAGGACGACGAAGTACTTCGTCAAAAAATAAAACGAGTTGCTCAAGGGCTTATGGCTTCCCAGATGAAAGATGGTTATCTGGGCACCTATCTCAAGGCGGACAGATGGTCTGCTCGGGATGAAAATCGGAATGCCTGCTGGGATGTTTGGGTGCACAAGTACTGTCTAATCGGTCTTTTGAGTTACTATCGTATGACCGGCGACCAAGAAGCGTTGGATGCGTCTCGGCGTATAGGCGATCTTTTGATAGATACCTTCGGCGACGACAAATTGGATATTCTCAAGGCCGGGACGCATGCGGGTATGGCAGCTACGTCCGTGCTGGAGCCGATGAGCGTTCTATGTGAGCTCACTGGTGAGCGAAAATACGAGCAGTTTGCCAGATATGTGATTCGCCGGGCCGACGCAGGGCCTAAGATTTTGACAAATATCGAAAAGACGCACACGGTGCAAAGCGTCGGGAACAAAAAGGCCTATGAGATGATGAGCAATTACGTGGGTCTCGTGGAGTTCTGGCGTGCCAGCGGTTATAAGCGCGGCCTTGAGGCGGCAAAACTGGCGTGGGAAAGTGTCAAGAGTGAAAATATCTTTATAACCGGCGCGCCGGATGCACACGAACACTTCAGTGAACCTCATACGCTGGTCCCAAGCGGGGCCTGTACGGAAACCTGCGTGCAGGTCACCTGGATTCAAATGTCGTGGCAACTGCTGCGCGCAACGGGCGATCCTCGCTATGCAGCGATGCTTCATCATCACATTTATAACCACATGCTGGCCGCTCAACATCCGGACGGCATTAACTGGTGCTATATGACCACGATGGAGGGCAAGAAGGCATACGGGCCTGCGATGCACTGTTGCGGATCGAGCGGGCCGCGGGCAATTGCACTGATCCCTACAATCGCCTATATGACCGCCAAGGATAAACTGGCCATCAATCTTTATGAAACTTCGCAGTTCAAAGGTGAAGTTGGCGGTGTAGATGTTACGGTGCGCCAGCAGACGGATTATCCGTGGGATGGTCGTATTTCCATCGAGGTCGAAACGGCAAAGCCCGTGAGCTTCGACCTTCAACTGCTGGTGCCGCAATTTGTGCAGTCGGGACGAATTCGTGTAGCGGGTTCAAAGCGGAAAATACCGCTTGAAGCAGGGGAATATGCGACAATTCATCGGACCTGGTCGGGCACAACAGAAGTCGCGATTCAATTTGATATGTCGATGGCAGTGCACGAATGGAAGGGACGATATGCGCTCTCGCGAGGTCCGATTATCCTGGCGCTGGAAAAGGTTGAGACTGAAGGGGCGAGCACGCAAGAGGTTTTGCCGGATGCGTCCTATCTAAAGCAACAGGGGCGAACATTGGCATTTGAAGCCGGCCAGCGGCATCCGATCCATGTCAAAGGCAGGAAGATTTCGACAACAGGTGGAGCCTCTTCCGATGTGAGTCTGCTTTACAGGCCATATTGCGAGGCGGGGGCATCGGGGGAAAATGTTTGTATCTGGCTGCCGACGCCACCGGTGACCGGTGGTAAGAAATAATCGTCCTCAATTACTATTGGGTGTACCTGGTGCCTTTTTGTTAATCCAAGTGCTGATTATGCCATCGCCAAAAAACAATCTTTTTCATATTATTATCATCTCTCTCATTGTCCTCTGCAGCACTTGTGTATCTGCTGAGCCAAAGCAGATAAGCGACAACTGGGCTGCAACTGATGCGATAGGGCGAAAACTGCCCGGACATGCCGAAGTCGGCGATGTGAAGAAGGATAAATACGTTGCTGTTTTCTACTGGACCTGGCATGGGCGGCGACATGCCAATCCGGGTTATGCGAATGTCAGCCGGATTATCAGACAATATCCGGATGCCGTTAACGATTATGATCATCCGGCCTGGAATGCTGTCTCCGGCGTCCATGCCTGTCACTGGGCTGAGCCGTTATTCGGCTACTATCGCACGACCGATCCCTGGGTTCTCAGGAAACATGCCGAGATGCTTTCCGATGCGGGCGTAGATGTGGTTGTTTTTGATTGCACCAACGGCACATTCACCTGGAAGGAAAGCTATGACGTGCTGATCAAGACCTGGACCCGGGCTCGACAGGATGGTGTCAAGACCCCACAAATTACCTTTCTTTGTCCGTTTGGGCCTTCCGACAACAGCCGTGTGATTGTCGAGCACCTCTATAATGATGTTTATAAAACCGGGCATTTCAAAGACCTGTGGTTTTATTGGAATGGCAAACCTTTGATTATGGCGTATCCGGATAATATCAAGGAACCGGCCAGATCGTTCTTTACGTTCAGGCCGGGTCAGCCCGACTACAGATCCGGTTCCCGAAGAAAAGACGATTGGAGTTGGCTGGAGGTCTATCCGCAAAACGGTTATGTCGAATATCGTCCGGGGCAATATGAAATGGTTTCTGTCGGTGCGGCGCAAAACGCAACCGACAGTTTGGCGCCGGCTGCGATGAATGATACCAACCAGGTCTATGGCAGAAGCTATACGAAAGCAAACGGTTTTGACAGACGGCCGGAAGCGGTTTTGTACGGGCTTAATTTTCAGGAACAATGGAACCGGGCGTTTGAACTTGACCCAAAACTGATTTTTGTGACCGGCTGGAATGAGTGGATTGCCGGCAGATTCAAAAACTGGCAGGGGACAGAGAATGCTTTTCCCGATGAGTTTAATGTCGAGTACAGCCGGGATATTGAACCGGCCAAAGCAATGATCGGCGATAATTATTATTACCAGCTTGTCGGCAACATCAGAAAATTCAAAGGAGTTAAATCGGTTACATCATCTATTGGGCCGAAGTCGATTAAGATCGATGGTGATTTCAATGACTGGATTGGTGTAAAACCGGATTATTACGATCATAAAGGTGATACGCTACACCGGAATCATCGTGGTTACGGCGATCTGGTGTATACTAATACAACCGGTCGCAATGATTTTGTTAAGTCCAGAATTTCTTATGATGAAGATAACGTGTATTTTTATATTGAGACCGCAGAGACGATTACGGCTTCAGACAAGCCCGGCTGGATGATGCTTTTGGTTGACGCGGATCGCGACAAAACCACCGGCTGGCAAGGGTACGATTATATTGTGAACAGAAGCAGAACGGCTGGAAACAGAGCAGTTATTGAGAAAAATCTCAATAATGTTTGGCGCTGGGAAAAAGCTGGAGATCTCAAGTTCCAGTTTAAGGGCAACAGGATGGAACTCTGTGTTCGGCGGATTCTGTTAATGAATCATACCTCAGGCAGGATTGACTTTGAGTTCAAATGGGCTGACAATATCATGCAGAATGGTGATATTATGGATTTTTACGTTAGCGGTGATGTTGCACCATCGGCCCGATTCAATTATGTGTATTCGGTTGAGTGACTTAAAGGCGCCCGGCGCCTATTCTTGTTCAATCCGTATTATTCTTCAATCTCGCTCGAATGCGCCGACATCCGCTTTTCCGATCGTTACTTTGGTGCGGAGGAGGTCTTTTCGGCCGTGATTTTTGATTTTGACGCCTGTGTCTATGCATGGCGAGTTGGGTTTTAGTCGGTATCCGCGGAGGGCGGCCATCGTCTTCAAGTCAATATCGGCGCCTGCAATGCCGGGCCGGACAAGCATGGGGTTGGCGGTTATGGGGCTGGTGTCGGATTTGTGGGGCGGGATGTTGAAGTAGAGATTATTGTGAAATGACGTATTAATCCCGTCGGCTTTGGCGCCCCATTTTCCCTGTCCTTCGAAGAAGAATATGTTGTTTTCGAATAGTGAGTTAATGGGAGTTCTTCCTTCGGGAAATACGCTGACATCAAAGTCCTTGCCTACGAAATGGGTGTTGTTGTAGATGTGGATGCCTGTGGCTTTCCGCTCATTCTCGAATCCGTAGAAATATATGCCCTTTTTGTCGTTCTGGCTGACGTTGTAACGTATGACCACGTTACGGTTTCGTCTCTTCATTATGCCGCAGAACCACATATTGTCATGGCTGTAGTTGTATTGGATGAAGGTATTGACGCAGTTGTAATCGGCATCATAGCCGCCTCGGTCCCTCCCGTCATTGCCGACATTGCCATAGGCTTCGTTGTACTGGATTTTGATCCCGTCGGTATTAAAACAGAAAATGCTGTGTCCCGTATCGTATCGGCTGCTGTTAGCCAATACGTTGTGTTCGTAGACTGCGTCTTTGCTGGTGCGTGCAATTACGTTATTGCGCCCGGTCCGGTCGATGTAATTGCCGGCGACGTAGACCTTTGTCCACAGATTGTGGGCGACTGTGTCATGCTCGCGAAACTCGACGCGCCCACAGGAGGAGGAGTTTCCAATGCCCACGCCGCCGACCCGGACAATTCGATTGTTCGTGATGCGAAGGTCATGGAACGTTGACGAGTCAAGGCCCTTTACATGGACATGGATTCCTCCGCGTCCTTTGCCGGCTACTTTGCCGTTAACGTCGTGTATGTAGCAGTCGTTGATGTATATATGTTTGTAGGCACCCTCCGCTCCCTTCGCCAGGACATAAATTCCAAACAACTGTCCCTGGTCTTTATCGGTTCCATCGGTATTGGCGATTTCCAGGCCGTTGACTTCCCA
Source organism: Planctomycetota bacterium (assembly GCA_021160785.1). Classification (GTDB taxonomy): domain Bacteria; phylum Planctomycetota; class Phycisphaerae; order Sedimentisphaerales; family Anaerohalosphaeraceae; genus B28-G16. The sequence continues at coordinate 5,934 of JAGHBX010000039.1, forward strand.
GTAAGATGGGTCTTGCAGAAACACTCCGGCGATGTGCTTGCCGCCGGCGTTGATTTTGGGCATTTGACCGTACCCGTAGACATCGATTCTGACGGGCGCCTGCTCTGTGCCGTTGCCGGAGGGTGCGAACATCCCGTCAAATTGCATTCCACGCTTGAAGAGAATGGTGTCCCCCGGGCCAAAAGCAGTTGTACAGAGAGCGTCGAATTGCTTCTGCGAGTCAATATGGTATTCCCTGGCCAGGCATGGGAGGCATTGAAAGGTACACAGCAGAAAAAAGGCGCCCAGGTTATAGTTGTTGTGTTTGGTCATAGTTGCTCCTGTTTGTTAGACATTTCTATACAATTGAATACCATGATACAAAACCTTTGTCTCAATTTCAAGAGGATTCCATCGGAATCGCCTTCGGCGATGCTGTCTTAGTAGATTCCTCGGCTTCGCTCGGAATGACAATCACTGACCCTACGGGGTTTGGTTGGAGTTTTGGGGGTTGAGGTATTTTGCTGTTAGTTGTCCGCAGGCTGCGTTTATTTTTCGGCCTCGTTTGTGGCGGATTATGGTTTCGACGCCCGCGTGCATGAGGATGTCTTTGAAGTTTTGGATTGTCGAGCGGGCCGAAGCGGCAAAGGTGCAGCCTTCGTGAGGGTTGAACTCGATGAGGTTGACGGCGGCGTTTATGCCCTTGATGAGGCCGATGAGCGACTGGGCGTCGGCGGCCGAGTCATTCAGGTTTTTTATCATGCAGTATTCGAAGCTGACGCGCCGGTGGGTCTTTTGCTGGTATGTTTTGATTGCGGCGATGAGTTCGGCGAGGGGGTACTTTGCCGCGACGGGCATGATTCGCTGTCGTTTGCGGTCGCCGGCGGCATGGAGCGAGATGGCGAGTCGGACCTGCAGGGCTTCGTCGGCGAATTTCTCGATAGTGTGCGGGATGCCGCAGGTGCTTATGGTGATGTGGCGTTGTCCGATGTTAGCGCCCGCCTGGTGGTTGAGTATTCTCGCCGAGTTGATGACTTCGTCGTAGTTGTCGAAGGGTTCGCCCATGCCCATGTATACGATGTTGTTGATTTTTTCGGTGTGTTGGACGGCCTGATAGACCTGGTCGGCGATTTCGGCGGCGGTGAGGTTTCGCTGGAATTTGCCTCGGCCTGTGGCGCAGAGTGCACACGCCATGCGGCAGCCGGCCTGGCTGGAGATGCAGAGGGTTTTTCGCTGTTTTTCGCCCGCGTCGGTGAGCAGGACCGATTCGAAGCGTACGCCGTCGTCGGCGGCAAAGAGGAACTTGACCGTGCCGTCCGGGTCGACAAACGTCTCGACGGTTTCAAGCTGCGATATGAAATATCCCTGCCCGGTGAGGCGTCGGCGAAAGTCTTTCGGCAGGGGGGTGATGTCGTCGATTCGCGAAGCGTGATGGGCGTGGATGAACGAGAAAATGTACTTTGCCAGGAACTTCTTGCCGCCGAAGTCTGCGACAAGCCGTTCGACTTGCTCAAATGTAAGGTTTTTGAGGTCCTTGCTCATCGCCGCATTGTAACGCACGGCGGGCGGAAGGAAAAGCATTAAGAGTACCTAACAAAGTGAGTGTTTTAATGTGGCACGGGCAGGATGCCCGTGCCACGTTGTTTTCTCAGTTCAGGATCAGGAACAAGAACACGGCGATGCCTAACACTGCCATTAGTACTATGCGGAGCGACCATGCGTAGTAGCCTCTTGTGGCGGCATTGAGGAACAGATAGACCACGCAGATCAGCGCGAACATGCCGATTAGCGTGCCGGCCATTTTCGCCCAGGTTAGTCGTTTTGTGCGGGAGGCTGTTATCTTCTGCTGCACCAGTTTGATGAGCTTGCTCTGGGATGTGTCGAGGAGTATCGCCTCGCGCCAGATCGGGCCGGCAAGACCGGAAAACCGCTGCGAGAAGGTGTCTACAATGATTTTCCCTGACGACAGGTCATTTTCCGTAATCATCAAGTTGACCGGGACAACCGACGGATTATTATGAACTGACCTGAGCAT